>NZ_JBMLRC010000059.1:24592-27805 GCF_049241225.1 Emticicia sp. | reverse complement strand
CAAGAAAGAATTATACTTTTTGAAGCATTTAAGGTCGGTTAGCTGAGTATCTCACCGACTTTTTTTATTTTTGAACTCTCCGTAACAAAACCATTCATGAAAAACATCTATTTCACTGCCGGTCCCGCCGAATTGAATCCTAAGTTTGAAGAGTTCATGCGTCAAGCCATTGACGAGCAAATTGGTTCAATTTCTCACAGAAGCGGACAATTTCGCAAGATTTATCAACATTGTGTGGAAAACTTACGCACACTCATGAATATTCCTGCGTCGTCGGGTATTTTCTTTACAGGTTCGGCTTCCGAAGTGTGGGAACGTATCTTATTGAACTTAGTAGAACACGAAAGCTTCCACTTAGTAAATGGTTCGTTTTCTGATAAATTCTACAAATATGCTGTTTCGGCTCAAAAATTTGCTCATAAGTTCGAAAAGCCAATCGGCGAAGGCTTTAGCTACGGAGAAATAGAAGTACCAGAGTATGCCGAACTTATCTGCGTAACGCAAAACGAAACCAGCACGGGCGTGCAAATGCGTGAGGCCGATATTCACAAACTCAAACGCAGCAACCAAAAACGCTTGATGGCGGTTGATATGGTTTCGTCGGCACCAATTCCAGAACTTGATTTAGATTTGATTGATACGGCTTTCTTTTCGGTACAAAAAGCCTTTGGCTTACCCGCAGGTTTAGGCGTGTGGATTGCCAACGAAAAATGTCTTGAAAAGGCCAAACGCTTGGCTAAATACGAAGGCGTAACGATTGGGGCCCACCATAATTTACCAGTTTTGTGGAAAAATTATGAAACTTACGAAACTCCAGCAACACCCAATGTTTTGGGTATTTATTTGCTCGGAAAAGTAGCCGAAGAAATGAATAAAACAGGTATTGAAAATATCAGAAAAGAAACCGACGAGAAAGCAAAGAAAATTTATAAATACCTCGAAACCAGCAATTTATGCAGCATTGCGGTAAAAAATCCAGAGCATCGCTCGAAAACTGTGGTAGTTGCTGATACTAAAAAATCTTCAAAGGGAATTATTGAAGCTTTGAAAGAAAAAAATATGATTGTGGGTAGTGGCTACGGCCCCAACAAAGATACACAAATCAGAATTTCAAATTTCCCATCCAATACAATGGAGCAAATTGATACACTCATAGCCGCTCTGAAAACGATGGAATAAGCTTATAGTTTTTCTGTAAATAAAACAGCCCGCCGAAAGAAATTTTGGCGGGCTATTTTATTTAAAGTCTATGCTATGATTATTTTATGAATTCCAAACTTCCCACGCTTTTTCGGCTTGGAGATGGAGCATCGGTAAGCCATTATGTGTTTTTGCTCCTTGTTCTTTTCCTTTTTGCAAAAACAATGTTTCGAGTGGATTATAGACTAAATCATAAAGAAAATGATTTTCGGTCAGAGATTCGTACGGAATAGCAGGACATTGGTCAGATTTAGGGTAAGTACCAACGGGCGAACAGTTGATAATCAATTGATAATCAGCGATTAAACTCGGAATTTCCTCGTAAGAAATATTTTCTTCTGATTTGGTACGAGAAACAGTTTTATAGGCGATTCCTAAATCTTTTAGTGCTGCCACAACAGCTTTTCCTGCTCCACCATTGCCCAAAACAAGGGCTTTAATTGATGGAATATTGACTTCTGAAAGAAAATCTTCGAGCGAAGTTTTGAATCCGTAATAGTCTGAATTATAACCGATTAGACGACCATCCTCCATAAATTTAATGACATTCACTGCCCCAACTTTTTCGGCCGAAGCATCGAGCCCATCTAAAAAAGGCATTACCGCCTGTTTGTGCGGAATCGTCACGTTTAAGCCTTTTAGATTTGGTTCATCTTTCAATAATTGCGGAAATTGCTGAATATCCGACAACTCGAAAAGTTTGTATTCGTGGGTTTCGGAAAGACCCATTTGCTCAAATTTTTCGGTAAAATATTTTTTTGAAAATGAGTGTCCGAGCGGAAATCCGATTAGGGCGTAGGCGTTCATGGATAGTTTATTAGTGGTTGCTTTTTGTAGGATAGGGGTTGCAACCCCTATCCTACGAAATATTTATTCGATACTTACTTCTTTTTTCGGCGGCGGACTACGAGTTCTTTGTAGCCAAAGGTTGGGTCGGGTTCTCGTACGAAATCATAATCGGGCATGATTCCGAGTACGATTTCGGCAGTTGTATAAATCAAACTTTCATCGCCCAAATGTCCGCCAATGGTTTTTCCTGTCGAATCGCTCACCGAAATATGAATATGCGAGCCGTTTTTCGACAAAACACCAACCAAGGAAACAATCTCGAAATGCCCTTTGAGCATCTCGTATTTTTCTTGGTTGGCGTATCTGATATTTACTGATGTCAGGCTACCCACGCAGGTAAGTACGCAAGCGGCCGATATTTGTTTTTCGTCAATGAATCGTTGAAGTTCTTTCTTTAAATCCTGATTCGGGCGAAGTCTGAAAGCGTAGCTTTGCGTGACCGATGTCGATAATTGCTGGGCATTAGTTTGCATAGCGAACAGACTGACTATCAAAATTTTAAAGAAAAATTTCATCATTATGCTTTAGCAAATTTTGCTTTCAAGATTCCAATAATCATTGGTAAAATCGATATGAAAACAATTCCTAAAACAACTTTTTCGAAATTGTGTTTTACCCATTCGTTTGAACCCAAGAAATAACCCAAAAGCGTAATGCTCGTTACCCACAAAACTGCTCCTAACACACAATATGTAATGTATTTAGGATATTTCATGCTACCTGCACCCGCCACAAATGGAGCGATTGTACGAATAATCGGCATAAAACGAGCAATAATTACGGCTTTACCACCATGTTTATCGTAAAACTCTTCGGTTTTTGTGATGTATTCACGCTTCAAGAAAAGTATTTTGTCACGTGATTTGATAAACTTACTAAAGTTTTTCCCGACTAAATAATTCACGTTATCGCCCAAAAGTGCCGCAATAATTAACATCGGAATCACGAAAGCAATATCCAGTTTACCAGTGGTTGAAGCCAACAAACCCACCGCAAAAAGCAACGAATCGCCCGGTAAAAGTGGCATAATAATAAAGCCCGTTTCTACAAAAATAATGAGAAACAAAATAGCATACGTGAGCGTATCGTATTCGGCCAAAAACCACTGAAGCGTAGTTAATGGGTCTTTTAAAAAGTCTAAAATAAAATGTATGAATTCCATGA
>NZ_JBMLRC010000059.1:22061-24492 GCF_049241225.1 Emticicia sp. | reverse complement strand
ATACGCTTATCGCCGCTGTATTTGCCGAGTTTGAAACGTTTCTTGGTTTTTTCTGGTAAGAAATTAGCAAAAGTATCTCCACGAAGTCCGATACGGATGGTTTCGAGTGGAATTACTTCGTTTGGTGCAATATTTCCGAGGTTTACGTTTGTGCCAACCAATTTTACGAAGTAAACTTGTTGTGATTTTTGTGGAGCTTCCCAAATGATTTTTTCGGCCGGAATCGCATGAATGATTTCATCAACCAAACCCTGACGCACTTCACCACTACTACGGAAAAGACCCACATTTCCGCCCTCACGAGCTTCACCGATTACTTTCCAAGCACCTGCATCAAGCTCCGACTGCATCATTTCAATCCATTTGTAGGGAGCAAAAATCTTTTCGGCATCTTTCGAACCTACTTCCGAAAGCACTTTGGCACGAGTAGCCAAACGACGGATGTATTCGCATTTTTCATCGCTCGGAATTTCGATTGAACCATCCGAAACTTCGGCGTGTTCGAGTTTGTATTGGTCTAAAACCCTTAAATAATCTTCAAACTGGTCACGAGCCACGAAAGCCTCGAAAAGTGTTCCTCCGAAATAAATCGGAATACCAGCATCTTGATATACTTTTACTTTATCTTTTAGATTTGGCGTAACAAATGAAGTTGCCCAACCTAATTTTACAATATCTATATGCGGTGCCGAAATCGACAACATATCTTCTACTTCTCTGATACTGAGACCTTTATCCATCACCATCGTTAGGCCAGACTCACGAGGTTTCGCTGTACGTTTCGGGACGTGATTTAAACTATAATTCATCATCTACTTTATCGTTATATTAGAAACATCGGCAAAGATAATAAATTTTGTGTTAAGGGTCTAAGACAAATGGCTTATAAGTCGATAACTATACGTTTGTGTGGGTGAAGTTGCTTTTTTTCAGCACGAAACAGATAATTTTATACCCGAAAAAAACAAAGTCCTGTGAGAAATTCCCACAGGACTTTGAATGTTCTACACCTTCAGTGTCGTAATTAAACCTACCATCTATTTCCCAGAATTGCATGCTGGGCTATTCATGTTTGACCACTTTGTGTTCGTTTGGCTATCTTATAGCATTATAGCATATATTTCAAGCGGATCACTTCTTTTTCGGTCAAGAAACGCCATTTTCCACGTGGAAGGTCTTTTTTGTCAAGGCCAGCATAAGTGGTTCGGTCGAGTTTCAAGACTTCGTAGCCTAAATGCTCAAAAATACGACGTACGATGCGGTTTTTACCACTATGAATCTTGATTCCTACTACTTCGGCATCAGGCGTAACGAGGGCCAATTCATCAGGTTTGATGAAGCCATCTTCCAACTCGATACCGTTAATGATTGCCTCAAAATCTTCGGTTGTAATCGGCTTATCTAATTCAACTTGGTAGATTTTCTTCACTTCGTTTGATGGATGCGAAAGCTTTTCGGCTAATTCTCCATCATTGGTTAGTAGCAATAAACCCGTTGTATTTCTATCCAAACGACCCACCGGATAGATACGCTCTGGACAAGCGTTTTTCACTAAATCCATCACCGTTCTACGCTCATCGGGGTCTTCGGTAGTCGTGATAAAGTCTTTCGGCTTGTTTAATAAAACATATACCAATTTCTCACGACTCAAAATCTTCTTACCGTATTTTACTACATCGTTGGGCTTCACTTTATAACCCATTTCTTTGATTTCCTTGCCATTAACAGTGATTTGTCCAGAAGCGATTAACTCATCTGCGTCACGTCGAGAGGCAATTCCTGCATTAGAAATATAGCGGTTTAGTCTGATTAGCTCATCTTTTCCCGATTCTTTTTCTTCTTTCAAAACTTTCTTTTGAAGTTTCTCGGGTAATCTGCTTTTCAAACGCTCTAAATCGTAGTTAGGAGCTTCTGGTCTCGACGATGTAGCCTGATTTTCTTTTGGCTCAAATTTATTCTTAGGTTTGAAATCTCGGTTATGAGGTTCGTTTTTCTGAAAACGAGGCTTGTCGGCCGAATAAGCATTTTTGCGGTCGTTTGAAGTCGGACGGCCACTATCATCTCTTTTCTTGAAAGGATGTGCGGGCCTATCGCCACCAAATGTTCTTGGTCTATCTTCAAAAGATTTTGGAGCAGCGTCTCTTGTTTCACCATAAGGTTTACGGTCAGAGTTCTCTTCTCGTTTTTGATAAGGACGGTCACTGTTGAAAGGTTTGCGTTCGCCAAATGGCTTACGGTCAGCACTTTCTTCTCGTTTTTGAAAAGGACGGTCGCTGTTGAAAGGTTTGCGTTCGCCAAATGGCTTGCGGTCAGCACTTTCTTCTCGTTTTTGATAAGGACGGTCACTGTTGAAAGGTTTTCTTTCACCGAATGGCTTGCGGTCAGAGCTTTCTTCTCGTTTTTGATAAGGACGGTCGCTGTTGAAGGGTTT
>NZ_JBMLRC010000059.1:18031-21961 GCF_049241225.1 Emticicia sp. | reverse complement strand
TAAGGACGGTCGCTGTTGAAGGGTTTTCTATCGCCAAATGGCTTGCGGTCAGAGCTTTCTTCTCGCTTTTGGTAAGGGCGGTCGTTGTTATATGGTTTTCTATCGCTGTAAGTTTTATTTTCGCTATCGCTCGTCACAATACGCTTTCTTTCACCGAAACCACCAACGCCATTTTCTCTTTTTTTGAAGGCTGGTTTATCACCAAATGCTTTCTTTTCGCCGAAACCACCACGGTTATCGGCCTTTTTAGGTCTATCTGAATTCCTCATTGGATTTGCAGCATCACTGCTGTAATTAAATAACTACTTGATTATCAAGCACAAAGATATAGCTTTTTAATGAAGAATGTAGAATGAAGAATGAAGAATTTTGTGTAAAACTCTTTATTAACACCAAAGCCACAGAAATTACTCCGTGGCTTTGGTGATTTTTAATCTTTCTATTAAATGGGTTTGAAAATCAAATCACGGTAATCCAACATTGATTTACGGATTACTTCGTGGGCATCTTCACGGCCATAAACGTTTGAAATTTCGATGGCGTTTTTCTCGTCTGGTAAGCTCTTGTAAGTCAAGAAATAGTGTTTCAAACGAGTAAGAATTGCCTCTGGAAGCTCGCTAATATCCGTATATTTTTGGTAAATTGGGTCAGCAACCAATACTGCAATGATTTTATCATCGGCTTCGCCTTTATCGAGCAAACAAAGTCCACCAATCGGAATCGCTTGCAATAAAATATCACCATGCGGAATGTGGTGGCTCGAAAGTACGCAAATATCCAATGGGTCGCCATCACCTTCTTGTACTTTGTCGGTTCCACGTTCACGAGCCAATTTGGCTACTTCTTCACCACAATAAGTTTGCGGAATAAAGCCATATAACGATGGAATAATGTTAGAGTATTTTTGTGGACGGTCAATTTTCAAATAACCCGACTCTTTATCTACTTCATATTTAATAGTATCTGACGGAACGATTTCGACAAATACTGTAACTCTCTCTGGGGCATTTTCACCTGCCGAAATGCCATGCCACGGGTGTGCTTTGTAAACTGGTTTCATAATCTAAGAATTCAAATTTTCAGCAAAGAAACGCAATAAACAAGGATTTGGCAAATCAGATGTGTTATATTAACACATTGACAACAAACACGAAGAGAAAGTTTGAGTAGTTTTACTTAATTCGTTTTTTCATTCAGAATAAATATTAGGCAAGTAGTTTAAAAGAAATCAAAGAATGGTTAAGTTTGATGAATAAACACTCGCATTGTGTAGAGAATCATTTACCTAAATTTTATCAACAAAGAAAACATCTGATGAAAAAACTCCTAACTCTGGCTCTTTCGTTGTCGGCAATTTGTTCGTTTGGACAAAGCTCATTGAAAGCAAAAATTAATGCAAAAACTGATGCCATCGACTCAAAAGTGATAACTTGGCGAAGAGACATTCACCAAAATCCCGAACTTGGTAATCGTGAATTTAAGACTGCCGCAAAAATTGCCGCCCACCTAAAATCGCTCGGAATTGAAGTACAAGAAAAAGTAGCTTATACTGGCGTTGTGGGGATTCTAAAAGGTGGAAAACCTGGCCCAGTTGTACTGTTAAGAGCTGATATGGACGCTCTACCAGTAACAGAAAGAGCTGATATTCCTTTTAAGTCAAACGTTGTGACTGAATATAATAACC
The DNA here is from genome assembly GCF_049241225.1 of Emticicia sp. Lineage (NCBI taxonomy): Bacteria > Pseudomonadati > Bacteroidota > Cytophagia > Cytophagales > Leadbetterellaceae > Emticicia > Emticicia sp. Next base: position 20,277 of record NZ_JBMLRC010000059.1, on the reverse strand, counting down.
AAAAAACGGGCGTAATGCACGCTTGCGGACACGATACGCACGTAGCGATTCTGATGGGTGTGGCAGAAGTGCTTTCGTCGATGAAAAATGATTTGGCAGGAACGGTGAAATTTTGCTTCCAACCAGCCGAAGAAGGAGCTCCAGCGGGCGAGGAAGGCGGAGCCGATTTGATGATAAAACAAGGCGTAATGGAAAACCCAAAAGTGGATGTAGCTTTTGGTTTGCACATCAATTCTCAGACCAATGTTGGGCAAATCAGGTACCGCTCTGGCCCTGAAATGGCGGCAGCTGATACTTACACACTCAAAATTAAAGGAAAACAAACGCACGGAGCAAGCCCATGGAGTGGCGTTGACCCGATTGTGGCTGGCTCACAAATTGTGATGGCTTACCAAACAATTATCAGCCGAAATGTAGATATTACCGAAAACCCTGCGATTGTGACGGTCGGGGCTTTCAATGCGGGAATTAGAAGCAATATTATTCCTGAAGAAGCAACAATGATTGGTACAATCAGAACTTTTAGCGAGGCACAACAGCAGCTTATTCACAGAAGAATGCAAGAAATTGCAACTAATATTGCCGAAAGTGCAGGTGCAACGGCCGATTTGAAAATCAATATTGGCGTGCCTGTTACTTACAACGACCCAACTTTAACCGAAAAAATGGTGCCGACTCTAACGGCTTTGGCAGGAAAAGAGAATCTGCTTCAAGCACCGCTGGCTACTGGTGCCGAAGATTTTAGTTTCTTTGGCAAAAAAGTACCTGCGTTTTTCTTCTTTTTGGGCGGAAAACCAATCGGAAGCACAGCAGCGGCTCCGCACCATACACCCGATTTCTTTATTGATGATAGTGGTTTAGGCCTCGGCGTAAAAGCCCTTTGCCATTTAACAGTTGATTATTTTGAGAAGAAGTAGAGGAAAATAGTTATCTTAATCAATCATTTTATATAAATTTGTAGAACGTAATCTACAAATTTATATAAAATGATTGAACGAAAGTTAGAGGCTCATCTTGAAAAACATTGGAACGATGGAAAGGTATTAATCGTTTTAGGGCCACGTCAGGTAGGAAAAACAACACTTTTAGAAAAACTGTGTAGCCAAGAAGAAGATTATTTATTTCTCAATGGTGATGATATTATTACGCAGCAAAGTCTCGAAAATGTTGGTGAGGTTCAGCTAAAACAAATTATTGGCAAGCACACAACGGTGTTTATTGATGAAGCCCAACGCATTCATAATATTGGTTTGATATTAAAAATTATTCATGACCGTATAAAAGGCGTTAGAGTAGTAGTGAGTGGCTCTTCGGCATTAGAACTAAGTAGTAGTATAAACGAACCTCTTACTGGTCGAAAATGGGAATATAATTTATATCCAATTAGTTGGGGTGAACTCGCAAATCATTTTGGTTTTTTAGGTGCCAAACAGCAGTTCGAGGCCAGACTTATTTATGGAATGTATCCCGAAATTATCAATAATTTAGGGCAGGAAGAAGCTATCTTAAAGCAATTGGCAAGTAGCTATCTTTATAAAGATTTACTGAATTTTAATGGAATTCGTAAACCCGAAATACTCTCTAAATTGCTTATTGCTCTGGCTTTACAGATTGGTTCGGAAGTTTCATACAACGACTTAGCACAATTATTAAGAATTGACCGAGCAACAGTCGAGCAGTATATCGGCTTGTTAGAGCAAGCCTACGTGATTTTTAGATTGAATCCGCTTAGCCGAAATATTCGGAATGAAATTAGTTCAAGTCGTAAGATATACTTTTATGATAATGGCATCAGAAATGCTTTAGTTAGCAATTTTAATGCACTTTCGCTTAGAAACGACGTAGGAGCTTTGTGGGAAAACTTTCTAATAAGTGAGCGAAAAAAAGCGAACCTCTACAATGAAAGTAATGCAAAAGGATATTTTTGGCGGACTCACGCCCAACAAGAAATTGATTATATTGAAGAGCAAGGTGGGCAAATGTATGCTTATGAATTCAAATGGAATCCGAAGGCTAAAGCTAAATTTCCGAGTTCTTTTGTTGAAGTCTACCAACCTGTAGAAAAGAAGGTTATTAGTTCAAATAATTTTGAGGAGTTTTTAAAGTGAAGTTTCGTTGTGCGAAGTTTCAGAATTTCGCACGAGTGTCATGCGTTCTCCTGAACACTTTTACAAAATGACATCAGTAGATGTCCAAACGCCTCTGCGAAAACTGAGCATTCCCGTTTTAAACTTCACAGAGCGAGA
>NZ_JBMLRC010000059.1:4495-17931 GCF_049241225.1 Emticicia sp. | reverse complement strand
GCGAAAACTGAGCATTCCCGTTTTAAACTTCACAGAGCGAGAAATTTCGCTACACTACCAACAACAAAGGAATCTCCAGTTTTTCTTGGCACATTCTCTCAATTTAAGTCAATAAATGATATATTTGAAGCTCATCTATTAGCCATTTTTATGAAAGTCTTTTTACTCAGTATATTGAGCTTCGTTTTGCTTACATCTTGTCAAAAAGACAAACCTTTATTTAGCCTTTTATCATCTTCTGAAACAGGAATTACCTTCAAAAATAAAGTTATTGAAAACGAAAAAATTAATCTTTTCGACTTCCATAATATGTATAATGGTGCTGGTGTAGCAATCGGTGATATCAATAACGACAACTTGCCCGATATTTTTTTTACTGGAAATATGTCGGACGATAAACTCTATTTGAATAAGGGAGATTTACACTTTGAAGATATCTCTGAAAAGGCAGGAATCAAGAAAAAAAATAATGAAGGCTGGTCAACTGGTGTTACAATGGCTGATGTAAATGCCGATGGTCTGCTGGATATATATGTTTGTAAATCAGGAAATTATCCAAACGACAAACGAGCTAACGAATTATACATCAATCGTGGGAATCTTCGGTTTGAAGAAAGTGCAGCAAAATTTGGATTGGCCGATACTTCGTATTCAAGTCAGGCAGCATTTTTTGATTATGACAAAGACGGAGACTTAGATATGTATTTGCTCACAACCACCAATCAAATACGAAACCCGAATCAGATAAGAGTGCCTGTAAATGATGGAACGGGCTTTTCGCCTGATAAGCTCTTCCGAAACAATACAATTTCATCAACTTCAAGCAAAGAAGCTTTTACTGATATTAGCAAAGAAGCTGGTATTCTACAAGATGGCAATGGTCTGGGGCTTTCGATTTGTGATTTGAATGATGATGGTTGGGAAGATATTTACGTCACGAACGATTTCCTGCCTCATAATCAGCTTTATATCAATAATTATGATGGTACTTTCACCGAATCAGCCAAAACATATTTCAAGCATCATAGTCGATTTGCAATGGGCAATGATGTAGCTGATTTTAATAACGATGGCCTGCCCGATGTCATTGAGGTAGATATGTTGCCTTCCACCAATTATGGTCGGAAGAAAATGAGTGGACCCGGGCATTATGAACAATATGAAGTTGAACTAAAAATGGGGTATCATCCGCAGTTCATGCGAAATATGTTACACCTAAATTTAGGAAAAACACCCGATGGAAAAGTTCTTTTTTCGGAAATCGGTCAGCAGTTAGGGGTGCATCAAACTGATTGGAGTTGGGCTCCACTTTTTGCCGATTTTGACAATGATGGATTCAAAGATTTATTTATTTCAAATGGATATTTACGAGATATTACCGACCTCGATTTTATTGCCTACAACGTAGGTTTTGCTCGAAATAGTAGTTCGTTAGCGGATTTAAGGCGATATATGATTGATAATTCGCTGAAACTTCCTTCGCTCAATGAAGCCAATGTTTTTTATAGAAATACAGGAAATTTAGGTTTTGAGAATGTTACCGAAAAATGGTTTCAGAAAATAGAATCGCTCTCAAACGGTGCAGCCTACGCCGATTTAGACAATGACGGAGACCTTGATTTAGTTGTCAATAATGTAAATGCTGAGGCTTTTTTAATGAAGAATAACTCGAGAAATACCAATTTCTTGAAAATAAAGTTAAAGGGCAATGCTCCAAACCTTGATGGTCTCGGAAGTAAAATCACGATTTTTCAAGAAGGAAAACTTCAGACCTATCATCAAGCAACTACAAAAGGATATGCATCGAGCGTAAGCAACGAAATTCTGTTTGGTTTAGGGCAAAACTCAAAAATAGATTCTATCGAAATTATTTGGCCCAATGATAAAAAACAAGTGCTTAAAGATATTGAAGGAGATCAAACCCTCGTACTCAACCAAAAAGATGCGAATCAGATAAAAAACTACGAAATTCTTCCCCCAAAAACACTTTTACGTGAAGTTACAAACGATTTAAAACTCGATTTTGTGCATGTAGAAGAGCCTTATATGGATTATAACGTAGAACCACTTTTGCTGCATAAACTTTCGCAACAAGGCCCTAAAATGGCGGTTGGTGATGTAAATAATGATGGACTCGAAGACTTTTTTGTTGGTGGCTCGTTCGGACACTATGGCAAGTTATTCGTTCAGAATTCTGATGGAAATTTCACTAAGAAATCATTATTCAATGAGTCAAAGCAAAAAAATGAAGAAGACATTGGCGTAAAACTTTTCGATGCCGATAACGATGGCGACCAAGATTTGTATATTGTGAGTGGTTCTAATGAATTTCCTAATAATTCGATTAGTTATCAAGACCGCTTGTATCTCAATAATGGAAATGGCACATTCTCGAATGCCACAAACAATCTCCCAGCAACCCGTTTTAGTGGTTCGTGTGTAGCAGTCTGTGATTTTGATAAAGATGGTGATGTAGATATTTTTAGAGGTGGAAGACTTGCCGCTACTCGTTATCCTTTGGCGGGCGTTAGCTATTTCTTGCAAAATAACCAAGGTAGTTTTCAGGATGACATCACTTTGCTTTGTCCTGATTTACAAAACAATGGCATGATAACCGACGCTGTTTGGGCTGATATTGACAATGATTCTTGGCAAGATTTGATAGTAGTCGGCGAATTTATGCCAATCATGATTTATAAGAATTATGCTGGAAAAAACCTTAAAAAAATTGAGAGTTCGGCTTTTATAAATTCAAATGGTTTGTGGAATTGTATCAAAAGTGGCGATTTTGATAAAGATGGTGATATAGACTTTATTGCAGGAAATTTTGGTCTAAACTCTCGTTATCGATTTTCTGAAAGTTATCCACTAAACATTTATGCCAATGATTTTGATGCAAACGAGCGGTGGGATGCCATTCCTTCTTATTTCTTGAACGCAATAGAATACACAATTCCTTCACGAGATGAATTATTGAGGCAAATGCCAATCATGAGGAGAAATTTTCAGAAATATTCAGATTATGCCAATGCTACCTTCGCCAGTGTTTTAACAGAGAAACAAAAAGAAAGTGCTTATCGGGTACAAGCCAAACAACAAGAAAGTGCTTATATTGAAAATTTGGGCAATGGAAATTTCAAAATTACTCCTTTACCAGCAATGGCTCAATGGGCTCCCATTCAAGATATTTTAGTAGATGATTTTAATAAAGACAATCATTTGGATGCTGTATTAGTTGGAAACGCCTACGATTATGAACCCGTAGCGGGCAGACACGATGCCTTTGTGGGACTAATGCTCTTGGGTAATGGAAAAGGGCATTTTGAGACAGCTCTCTACGACAAAACAGGTTTTGTAGCCGACGGAGACAGCAAAAGCCTGATTTCTGTCAAAACAACTAAAAGCAAACTCTATGTTGTTTCGCAAAACTCAGGCTCTTTGAAAATCTTCGAATCGAAGAAATAATACTTATTGAGTAAGATACACTCTTGAGGTTTCAATCAGAACGCCATCGGCATAAAGCCCAACTACAACGCCTTTAAGAGTAAAATCTGCTGCAGAAAACTGCATAGACCCTTTTCGTTGGCTTACTTTTACGCTTTTGAGTTCTTCATCCTTACTCGGATTGAAAAACTTAATTTCTCCGCTATTTTTTCCTTCCGGAAGCGAGAAATTAAGCGTAAAAGATGTAGCAGATTTTGTGGCCTTATTCTCGGTCAGATACGTTGCAGGTTCTGCTGGAGTTGTTATGGCATTACGTTGACTTTGTGTTCTGCCATTTTCATCAATATTTTGCCCAAAAGAAACAAAGGCAATCATTGAAAATAAAAGTGTTACGAATATATTTTTCATGATATAATGCTATTTTTTGTCAGTCGTTTTTAATTTTTCTTCATTATTGAGCATCGCTTCCAGTTGGCTGAGGCGAGAGTTTAAAGACTCATATTCTCCGATTTTTCTTTTCAAACTTTCTATTTCGGTTTGTTGCTCTTGCATCGCTTTTATTAAAATCGGAATTAGACCTGTGTAATTAACACTTTTAAATGTTAAACCTGTTGGATGTGTATTATTTGTAACAAGGTTCGGAACAACTGTTTCTAATTCTTGTGCAATCAAACCAAACTGTAAGTTTTCTGGAAGACCAGCAGTTGGATATTTTACTGTATCATATAAAAATGACTTTGGGTATAATTGCTTAATAATAGAAGTAGCACCTGTAAGATTCTGAATATCTTTCTTTAAATTTCGGTCAGAAGGAGATGAAGCCCCAGGCAAAATAGCATTCGTTGCATAGATACTTCCCGAGAAAAACCCATCTCCTGCAACATGTAGTTTTACACTTGGTGAAGCTGTACCAATTCCCACATTTCCAGCGGCAGATATATCAATACTACTTGTAGGAGCTCCAGGTCTAATTCTGAATGGTAATCGGCTTCCCCCTGTTACATCTCTTATAAAAAAGTTTGCTTCATTTCCTGCCATATCCCAAGTTTGGGCCGAAAATCCACCACTTGCATCTTGCTCGAATCTTACTGCTGGTGTATTGCCTGTATTGATGTTTACATCTAAAACAGGAGTACTTGTTCCAACACCAATCTTACCCGAACTTGATACATATAAAGCACTTGTTCTTGCACCTGCTTCTATTCTAAAAGGTGTTTTCGCTCCTGTGACGTCAAGTATCGAAAATGAATTTTTTCCACCTGATGCACTCTCATTAGCTTCAATTTGCCAGTCATTAGCAGGAAAACCAGCAGATGCACTTGTATCGTCAAAACCAATTCTTGTGTTGTTTTCCTTTAATCTGTTTGTATCAAAACCAAAACTTTCGTTATTGACACAATCAAAACCAAAACAGCCACTACCCTGTACGATTAAATCATCAGCAATTACTTGGTCCATTACACTTTTTTCATTCAGAATCTTTTGTACATCTCGGTAGATTCCTTTATCAATTGTGTTTTTAAGAAGTGGTTCTGAAGATTTGGGGGGAACTGTTACGTTTTTATTTGCTTGAGAATATGCTCCAATCGAAAACAAAGTCAAACATAATAAATACAGATACTTTCGAAGAATAATTTTTCTTTTCATAGCAGGTATAGATTAAGTGAATAGGTATTCGATTTAGGTATTATATTCCAATAAAGCAAAAGTATTCTTGATATTTTATTGAGAGGTAAGGGCAATATAAATTAAAAAACAGTCACTAAAGTTTTATTACAAAAGTGATTATAGACTGTTCGGGAATTATCATTTTACTTCCTTTAAATTTGCTATTTACCAAATTTGAGTTTTTAGAAGTTGTATATACGTCTATCGTGTTTTTTGCATATTTTTTTGGTAGTTCAATTTCTTGGTTCGTAGCAGAATTCACAATCACTACCACCAACTCTTTTGCACTTTTATAGGCCGAAACCATCAAATCTTTATTGTCGGTTTCGATTTTTATACGCTGCATTTGTGGTCTGACAAATCTTGAAAAATTACCAAATGCCCAAAGGAGTTTTGAGTCATAAATCTCGGCATCAAATTTATTACTGTCGTTTTCGCCTTTTACGCCATTATTGGCTACGTAAATCAAGCCATCTTTATAGTCATTGGCACTGACCGAAAGCCACCAATGCCACGCCGAAGCATTGGCGTAAGTCAAATCGGCATGAATAACTTTGGCTACGTATAAAGCGGTTTTCATGCCTAAATCTTGCCCACCACCTTCAATTTCGCCAGCATTATCGCCCAAAACACAATATTCCGACTGCCAATAATTGATTTTTTGTTGCTGAATTTTAGCCGATAGTTCTTGGCGTTTACCAATTAGTTCGCTATTCGGAGAAGTCGTAAAATAGCTATGTCCACAAATCAGTTTTTCGACCGAATTTAAGTTGCCAACGTAGTTTTTGCTCGACTCCGAAAAGAAACTTTCAATCTGATTATCTTGTCCAACTTCGCTTCGGTTACTCTTCGATTTGTATAAATAATCAATCTGTGCGGCATCCGTAATTACAACCTTTGTGCTTAGCTTGCGTTCCATCATCTTTGTGTCGAGTTTCCGCACTGCCCAAGCTAAATCATCATTGTTGATGGGCGTTCCTTCTTGCGAACCAAACCCCGATTTCGATTTTGGCCCCCAATCCCACTGCGGTTCGTTGAATGGACTGATATAATCGAATTTCAATTTTGCCGAAACTTCCGCCAGAAAACCAGTAAAATCATCAATTTTGTTTTTATCGAAATTCCAATCTCCCAGCTTGCCACTACCAATCGCCAAGCCATTTTTTGTCATCGAAACTGGAGCAGAATTCAAGAAACCCAACGTAAAATCTACGCCATTGCGTTTGGCTGCTTCCAAAAACCATTGTTGTCCACGCTGTTTGTTCCAGTTATATTTTCCGTTCTCCAAAAAACATTCAGCTCTACGCCATTCGTTCGTGATTTTGCTATCAATTCCTTGTTCAGTACTGCCCGCACCGATATTAAAACGCCACATCGAAAGACCAATTCCTTTTGGGTTACCTGCTTGGTCGAGTTCTTTGCTAAATAAAAGGCTCGCAATTTTTTCTCGCTTTTCGACAGGATAATTTTCGCCCACCATTTGCATCGACCAGCAATCCGACGCCCCAAAACTGTGAATAGTTTGGTAAGTAGTTTTGGTATCTATTTTTAGTTTTTGAGAAAAACTAATTTGAGAAATAAACAAGAGAGAGACGAATAATTGCTTCATTGGCTTTGGTGAATTGAATAAAATGAGACTGCAATTATAAGCAAAATCTCATTACCAATTCTTACTTGCTGTGCGAAAACTGGGCGTTCCCGTTCCGAACTTCGCACGGATGTAGTGCGTTCTCCTGAACGCTTTTACAAAATGACATCAGGAGATTTCTAAACACCTCTGCGAAGTTTTAAACTTCGCAGAACGGGAGGTCTCTTGCAGGAGAAACTGATGGAACTGAAACTCTTTTGTTTTACAGATGCCCTTGATAACTGGTACGTTCGCATTACAAATGCTCCAACTCTTTAAATCCAGCATCACAGATGCGGACGAACTGGAAAATTAAATCAACCCTTCCAAAAAATCATAAGTAATATCATATTTTTCGAGCGGTTCAACTGGAAATAAATCTTTGGCGATGCTTACTAGTGGCGAATTTATTTCTAACTCAAAACCCAATATCCAAGCTAATTTGGTATATAAAATACCGTAGTAGGACATAATGCTATTCTCCCAATCTCCATACATTGTTTTATAGTCGAATTTTTGTCGTTTTTGATGAACCTTCGTACTTGCAATTGCTTCTATCGCTTTTTGCATTTTATCTTCATTCTTTTCGGCTAATCCTTCAAAAAACATAATATCCCACTCAAAACTAAATTGCTTTGCTTTATAACCCTTTTCCATTTGTGGAAATAAGACATCACATTTTTCAGGGGTCCCTTCTATGAAGGACTTTATTAATTCATTGATTATCACCTGAATATATACTGTTTTGTATATATAATCTTCACGCTCAGGATAGATTAATGTTAGTCTTCTTTTAATTAATCTCTGATTATCAGTAAGAAGAACTTCCCCTAAATGCCATAATCGGTCAATTTTCATATTGTAAGGACTAATATTTCCGTCATTATTGATGTGGCAATACATTTTATTTGATAAAATTTCAAAGTTCCCACACAAGAAGAAACACTGCTTAGCTTTATTGATGTCTTTCTCGAAAAGGTAATGGTACCAACCAAGTTCATGATAGCATTTCCATAAAGAGGATAAATTCCAGTAATCTTGTTCTTTTTTTCCAAGAGAATTTATAAGATAGATGCTATCTTCTGTTGGTGTTAGTATTTTTGTTATAAATTCTTGATAATTCATTCTCTATGTTAATTTAACTTTTGTACAATAATTGCACCTGTTTCTCTTGTTCCCTCAGAGTCTCCTGCAAGGGACTCTGAGGCATTGGTCTATATTTTTGGGTGAATATATTACACTTCTTTTTTGCAAAGCCCCTCGCCCTCAGAGTCCCCTACGTGCCTTCGGGAGACTCTGAGGGAACTGAAAATTACCCACCCACAATTATACCAAAAAATCAAACAAAATCGCACAACATTTCTTCAAACAAAAGAAACTCTCTCGCCCAAAGTTGTGTTTATATTCAGATAAGCTATTCTATATTTCTACCCAAAATTATGCAATATAAACTCGTTTCTGACTACAAACCTACGGGCGACCAACCACAGGCAATTGCCAAGCTCGTTGAGGGCATCAAAAAAGGCGAACGCTCGCAGGTACTACTGGGCGTAACTGGCTCTGGTAAAACCTTTACGATTGCCAATATGATTGCTCAGCTCGACCGCCCAATCTTGATTTTGAGTCATAACAAAACGCTGGCGGCCCAACTTTATGGCGAGTTCAAAAGCTTTTTTCCCGAAAATGCCGTCGAATATTTTATTTCTTATTACGATTATTACCAGCCCGAAGCCTACATTGCCACAACCAATACTTATATAGAAAAAGACCTTTTGGTCAATGAAGAAATCGACAAACTCCGACTTTCGGCGGTTTCATCGTTGATGTCGGGGCGGCGTGATGTCATTGTAATTGCATCGGTTTCGTGCATCTATGGTGCGGGAAATCCGACCGAAATGAAACGCAGTATTATTCAGATTGGGGTCGGACAAATCATTTCTCGCAATCAATTTTTGTTCCGTTTGGTCGAAATTCTTTATTCTCGTACCGAAGGCGAATTTATGCGTGGGAACTTCCGTGTCAAAGGCGACACCGTTGACCTTTACCCAAGCTATGCCGACTTTGCTTTTAGATTTATATTTTTTGGCGATGAAATCGAAGAAATTCAACGAATCGACCCATCAAATGGCAAAAAACTAAGTTCTGAAAAGCAAATTGCTATTTTCCCAGCCAATTTATTCGTCACTGGTCGAGACGTAATGGCCAACGCCATGCACCAAATTCAAGATGAAATGGTGAAGCAAGTAAAATATTTTGAATCTGATGGCCGATTATTGGAAGCTCAACGCATACAAGAACGCACCGAATTTGACCTCGAAATGATGCGAGAATTGGGCTACTGCTCAGGTATAGAAAATTATTCTCGTTATTTCGATAACCGTCAAGCGGGGCAACGACCTTTCTGTTTGCTCGATTATTTCCCCGAAGATTATGTAATGGTAGTGGACGAAAGCCACGCTTCAATTCCACAAATCAGAGCCATGTGGGGCGGCGACCGCTCACGTAAAGAGTCGCTGGTAGAATACGGTTTCCGACTACCATCAGCCATGGATAATCGCCCGTTGAAATTCCAAGAGTTTGAAGAAATGGTTGGTCAAACCGTTTTTGTAAGTGCCACGCCAGCCGACTACGAAGTACGTCTGACTGATGGCGTAGTAGTTGAGCAAATCATTCGCCCAACGGGCTTGCTCGACCCCGAAATTGAGGTTCGCCCAAGTATCAATCAAATTGATGATTTATTGGAGGAAATCAATGTAAGAGTGCAGCGAAAAGAACGTGTTTTGATTACGACCCTTACAAAACGCATGGCCGAAGAATTGAGCAAATACCTCGATAAAGTGGGCATCAAAGGCCGATATATTCACTCAGAAGTAAAAACTTTCGACCGTGTAGAAATCTTACGTGAATTGCGTTTGGGTGTGTTCGATGTGTTGGTGGGTGTAAACTTATTGCGTGAAGGTCTCGATTTACCCGAAGTTTCGCTCGTGGCAATCATGGATGCCGACAAAGAAGGTTTCTTGCGTGATATTCGCTCATTGATTCAGACCATCGGTCGTGCTGCTCGTAACGAAAACGGAAAAGTTTTGATGTATGCCGATAGAATAACAGGCTCAATGCAAAAGGCAATCGACGAAACCAATCGCCGCCGAGCTATTCAGATGGAATACAATGCCGATAACGGTATTACGCCAAAAACTATCTTCAAATCGAGAGAGGCAATTATGGAACAGACTTCGATTGCTGACAGCAAAGCCACAACCAAAATGTATTACAACGAGCCAGAACAAGTTTCGATTGCTGCCGACCCAATTGTTGGCTACATGACCAAACCTCAACTCGAAAAACTCATAGAAGAAACTCAAAGAAAAATGGAGCGTGCCGCCAAAGATTTGGACTTTTTAGAAGCCGCCCGTTTCAGAGATGAAATAGCACAGTTGAGAGAGAAGATAAAAAGCACCCCCATCACCCCCAACCCCTAAAGGGGAGTAAAAATAAGTTCAAGAGTTGTTTTAACTCTTGAACTTACAAAAAATCGTAGAAACAGAAGCTCCCCTTTAGGGGCGGGGGGGTGATTAAAACGGCAAATCATCGCTATTTCCACCAGCTAAATCAGGTGGTGGTGGCATTGGCACTGGAGCTGCTTTTGGAGCATAATTATTCGAGCTACCGCTATTTCCGCCATAAGATGATTGTCCACCCGATTCGGCAGCTTCGCCACCACCACGGCGTCCACCGACCAATTGCAATGTATTCGCTCTGATTTTCACGGTTGTTCTTTCAATATTTTCTTTATCAGTCCATTTTTCGGTTCTGATACGTCCCTCAATGTAAGCCGTATCGCCTTTTTTCAGGTATTGTTCGGCAATATTTGCCAGATTATCCCAAAGTTCAATTCTATGCCACTCGGTTTGCTCAACACGCACCCCTTCTTTATTATTATAACTTTCTGAGGTAGCAATACTGAAAGTCACTACTTTACCTCCACTCGGAAGCGTTCTGACTTCGGGGTCTGAGCCAAGATTCCCCAATAAAATCACTTTATTTACTCCAGCCATTTTATATAAAATTGTTTAAAGATTGTTACGTAAATTTAACAAAAACTCGATACATCACAACTACTTCTTTGCCGAAAACCACGCACCTTTCAAATACTTTTCAATCAAAATCGGCTTTGGTAAAGCCTCTACTTCATCTAACGAATAAAACGCATATCCCGCAGGAGCAGCAACTTCTTCATTCAAAACAATGTGCCAAAACCTCGCCTCAATTCGTTGATGAGTTAGAATATGCTTGATGCTTTCAGAATATCCCTTGATTATTGCTTTCGACAGAACTTTGTTCAAAAAGTCATCATTGATTTCGTCCAATTCCAAAAGTTTTTCTTCGTTTTCAACCAAATAAAAATCATTCAGCCCAGTCCAAATATCACCTTCGGGGCGTTGGTGCATCAAAAAGTTTCCGTTTTGTTCAATGACAAAATAATCAAAGAAACGATTCCGCACTTTCACTTTTTTTGATTTTATCGGTAAAATTGCCTGCATTCCTTTGGCATTCGCCACACACGATTCGGCAAATACACAAAACATACAATCAGGGTTGGCTGGCGTGCAGTGAATCGCCCCAAATTCCATAATTGCCTGATTATAAACACTTGGCGATTCAGCCGAAATCAATTCATTAGCCAATTCCCCGAAAACTTTCTTTGCTTCGTGGCTCGAAATATCGGTTTCCACACCAAAAACTCTCGCCAAAACCCTATACACATTTCCATCAACCACCGCTACTTTTTCATCAAACGCAAACGAAGCAATTGCTGCCGCCGTATAGGGCCCAATACCTTTTAGTTTTAGTAACCCAGCATAAGTATTCGGAAAAACTCCACCAAAATCATTGACTACAATTTTGGCCGTAGCGTGCATATTTCTCGCCCTCGAATAATAACCCAAACCTTGCCAAAGCCGCAGCACTTCCTGCTCATCGGCAATTGCCAAATCTGAGATGCTTGGGTAGCTTTCTACAAACTTTTCGTAATAAGGCAAACCCTGTGCTACCCGAGTTTGCTGGAGAATCACCTCCGAAAGCCAAATCTTATAAGGGTCTTTGGTTTTTCGCCACGGCAGGTCTCTCTTTTTGGTGTGGTACCAAGCAATCAGAGCCTCAGAAAAAACATTTGTTTCCAATTTTTATAGAAGTTTGATGGTGTTTTATCGAAAAAATATTGTTCAAAAAGCACTCTTCGCAACCAATATATTTTGTAACTAACTAATTATGAAGTAATTACAAAAAAAAAGTTTAAAACTTTTTGGCAGAGTCTTTATAAATCCGCTATCTTTGCAAACCCAAAAACAAACCAAAGAGTTTGAATGTATCAAAGTGAAGTTTTCAAGACTGAAAATTTTGGTGTAAAAATTGTTGTATTTCACCTTGGTATTTTTTGAAAGTTAATTGATAATCTAAATAAACGTTTTAATCGTGACTAAAGCAGAAGTTATCGTTGCAATTGCCGACAAAACTGGCGTGGACAAAGCAAGTGTATCCACAACACTTGAATCATTTTTTGAAATTGTAAAGGACACATTGGCACAAGGCGATGCAGTTTATGTGAGAGGGTTCGGAAGTTTCGTAAATAAACACAGAGCAGCCAAAAAAGCTCGTAATATTTCGGCAAAAACTACCGTTATGGTTCCTGCTCATTCGGTTCCAGGTTTCAAACCAGCTAAAGAATTTACTGAACAAGTAAAAGCATCAGTAAAATAATCTTTTAAGAATATTATGATTCTTTGAATAAATCATGGATAGCCCAACAATTTGGCTATCCATGATGTTCTTTAAGAGTATCATAATTAAAAAAAACATGAAAAAAAACTTCATCATTCTGATTGTCATTGCGGTAGCCCTCACGGGCTTTCTTTATTCTCGCCCAAAGGTAGTCGTGAAAGACGAAGCTAAAGCGAATAGAGACAAGGTGTCGGAAACAAAGTCGGACGAAAAACATTCTGACGACGATGGCCACGACCACAGCGAGACTTCTCAAGCACCTAAATTATCGGCCGAGCAAGAAAAACAATTAGCCGCACTGAAACAAAAACTGGCTTCGGCAAGCGATAAAAATCCTTTGTACGAGCAAATCGCACAGGTGTTTATCAATGCCAATCGTTTTGATAGTGCCGCAGTTTATGCCGAAAAAATAGCTATCGCCAACCCAAGCACCGAAAACTGGATGCGAGCTGGTGACACTTACTATCAAGCATTTACGTTGTCGCTTCGCCAAGAAAATGTGGCTAACTACGCCGAAAAAACGCGTGCGTGTTACCAAAAAGTATTGGAGAAAAACCCACGACAACTACAAGCCAAAACAAATTTGGCAATGACCTACGTACAGACAGACTCGCCAATGCAGGCAATCATGATGCTTCGTGAAGTAATTACCGAAGAGCCAAACTTTGAGCCAGCTTTGATGAATCTGGGCGTACTTTCGATGCAATCTGGGCAATACGATAAAGCCGCCGACCGCTTCAGACAGGTTATCCGAATCAACCCAAATAATTTCAATGCACTATTGGGATTAGGGTATAGTTTAATCGAATTGAAGGAAAAATCGCAAGCAAAAATTATCTTTGAAGATTTAAAGAAAAAAGTAAAAGAGCCAACTTTATTAGAAGAAGTAAATAAGGCTTTGGAGAGTTTAAAATAATTT
>NZ_JBMLRC010000059.1:1197-4395 GCF_049241225.1 Emticicia sp. | reverse complement strand
CATAAAATGGCCACGCACAAAAGAAAGAAGCGTCTTAGAAAGAATCGTCATAAGAAAAAATAATTTTTCTTGAGGGTTAATAATCATTCATTACTTAAAGTAAAGTATGGTTATTAATCCTCCACCCTTTTCATAGTCAAACCAAAACATTCATTAACCCCTTGATTCTACCTCAACTTTGAGCAACGAATTATATATCAGTACCACACAGAAAGGTGATAGAATAGCCCTTGTTCAAGATAAAAGGCTAATCGAATATCACTTTGACGAGACGGAACATCAGTTTGCCGTCGGAGATATCTATTTGGGGGTAGTCAAGAAAGTTGTGCAAGGTAATAATGCCGCTTTTGTTGATGTTGGCTATGATAAAGATGGTTTTCTTCACTACAACGAGATTATCTCGTACAATTCTCTCAATAAATTCGTAAAAGACGTTATTGCCAAACGCCCAGTTAATCTTCGTTTGAAAGGGTTCAAGATGGAACCCGAAATCGAAAAATTCGGCAAAATCAATGATGTTGTTACGAAAAATACTCCCGTACTCGTACAGGTTGTAAAAGAGCCTATCTCGACCAAAGGCCCACGTCTTTCTTGCGATATTTCGATTGCAGGACGAAACGTGGTTTTAGTGCCTTTTGGCAATTCGGTTAATATTTCTAAGAAAATCACGAATAAGCAAGAGCGTCAGCGACTACACAAAATGGTGTCGTCGGTGAAGCCCGAAAACTTTGCGGTGATTGTACGAACTGTAGCCGAAGGCAAAGATATGGAAGAATTGAGCCGTGATATTGAGTTTTGTGTGGAGAAATGGGAAGAAGGAATGAAGGCCTTGCGTGATGCTAAGCCTCGTGACCGTATCATCAGCGAGATGGGTCGTGCATCATCAATATTGAGAGATATGCTCAATGATGATTTCGATAACATTTATGTTGATACGAAAGAAAACTTTGAAGGCGTAAAAACTTTCTTGCATACCATTGCACCCGATAAAGAGAAAATTTTGAAACTCCACACGGGCAAAAACAAACTTTTTGAGCAATACGGTATTGAAAAACAAATAAAATCGTTGTTCGGACGCTCAGTTAGCTTGCCAAACGGTGGCTATTTGATTATCGAACACACGGAAGCACTTCACGTTATTGACGTAAACAGCGGTAATAAATCAACTCAAGAAGACGACCAAGAGTCAACGGCACTGGCTGTAAACTTAGAAGCGGCAAAAGAGTTGTGTCGCCAATTACGTATGCGTGATATGGGCGGAATCATCGTAGTCGATTTCATTGACATGAAGAAAAGCGAGAACCGTCGCATTATTCAGGAAGCAATGAAAGAAGAGATGAAAGGCGACCGCTCGAAATATACGATTCTTCCGATTTCTAAATTTGGTTTATTGCAAATCACTCGTCAGCGTGTTCGTCCAGAAATGAACATCGTTACTCGTGAAACCTGCCCTACTTGTAGCGGAACAGGCACGATTCAGGCGAGTATCGTGGTGACAGACCTCATCGAAAACAACCTCGATTATATCCTTTCTAAACAAAACGAAAGCGGTATAAGCATCGTACTCCATCCGTTTATCTATGCCTATTACAGAGAAGGACTTATTTCAAAACAAATGAAATGGTTCTTGAAGTATAGAACATGGGTAAAACTCATCAAAGACTCTTCAATCGGTATCACCGAGTTTCATTTCCTCAATAAATTGGGCGATGAAATTGAGATTGGGTAATTTCATTTACCATCCAAGATTTCCTGAACATTTATTCCAACGGCAATCCGTTGGTAAATCGTATTTGCTTAAAACTGAGCGATAATCTTCTCTACACTTTTTTATTTTCTAAATATTTCTCTATTTTGCCCAAAATTTCGAGAAATGTCACAACCTATTGCTGTTTATTATCAAAAGTTTGCCAATCGGTGGAAAACACTGGTTTTCTGTGGCTTGCTATTGATTTTTAAAAGCAATTTAACGTTGGCTTCGGGTGAGCCTTTCCCGATTGGAGCCAAAAGTTGGGGAATTGGCAACGCTACCGTTGCATTGGCCGACCGTAATGCGGTTTTCAATAATCCAGCAGGTTTGGGTTTTCTGAAAGATAACTTCGTTAGCTCTTCTTATCATGCTCGATACAACATTGCAGGACTACAAACTCTCTCACTATCAGGCAATTATAATGCAAAATTGGCGAATATCGGTTTGGGAGTCGAGCGTTTTGGCGATAAGCTCTACAACGAACAAAAACTGGGTATAGCCATTGGAAAAAGCATGAATCGAGTTGCTTTGGGGCTGAAAGTAAGCTATTTCCAAGCGGCTATCGAAAACTTTGCTGCAAAAAATACTCTACTGACCGAATTTGGAGTCATGACCAAATTGAGTTCAAAAGTACAAGTGGGTTTTCATGCCTATAACCTTACTGGTGCTAAACTTTTTGCCTCACAGCAAATTCCAACCGTACTGCGTTTGGGTCTTTCGTTTTCACCAACAAAGCAAATTTTATTGGTGACCGAAGCCGAAAAAAATATTGAGTTACCTACACTCATCAAAGCTGGGTTAGAGTACCAAATAGTTAAGAATTTTTACCTCCGAACGGGTCTTACCTCAAAGCTCAATAATGCCCATTTTGGTTTTGGGTTTCAATCGAAACAATTAATTTTCGACTACGCTCTCAGTAGCCATTCGGCATTAGGATTTTCTAATCATTTATCAATCAGCTATCAGATAGGCAAAAGTAGTAATCAATAATTATTCGTATCTTCACCGAATAATTATTTCAAAACACACCTTTTCCTCATGAAAATAGCCTTTTTTAGCACAAAACCCTACGATAAAGACTTCTTCGAGAAACACAATCAGAAACACGAGCTGACATTTTTTGATGTTGCCCTCAACGAAACCTCGGTTCGATTAGCAGAAGGTAATGATGCTATCTGTGTTTTTGTGAATGATAAAGTAAATGCTTCGGTCATAGAAAAACTGACTCAATTGGGCATAAGGCTCATTGCTTTGCGTTGTGCAGGTTTCAATAATGTTGATTTGGAAGCTGCCCAAAAGGCAAATATCGGCGTTGTGCGAGTACCTGCTTACTCACCTCATGCGGTGGCCGAACACGCTCTGGCTCTAATCATGACACTCAATCGCAAAACGCATAAGGCTTATAATCGCGTACGAGAAGGGAATTTCTCGCTTGAAAAACTGATTGG
>NZ_JBMLRC010000059.1:0-1097 GCF_049241225.1 Emticicia sp. | reverse complement strand
GCACGTTTGATGACCTTCCCGAATGTACTGATAACTTCGCACCAAGGTTTTCTGACCGAAGAAGCATTAACCCAGATTGCCATCGTCACACTCAATAATATTGCTGATTTTGAGCAAGGAAAAAAATCAGGGAATGAGGTTGAAATGTAAGTCAAGTTTCCCATTTGAGAACAGAGCAAACATGCGTTTTACATAATCGATGTCATAACTACTGATTCAGTCGGCCAGAGAAAATCTTAAACTTTTAGCTGTGCCGACTTGTTAGTTTTATACATTTACTCACTACAAATGAAAATTATGATTCAGGCAAATACCATTCAATTTCTTTCAGAACTCAAAGAAAACAACAATAAGCCGTGGTTTGATGCAAATCGCAAAACTTACGAAATAGCAAAAAAGAACTTTGCGGAAGTAGTAGATACGCTTATTAAAGGCATTGGAAAATTCGATAAAAGTATCGAAGAAGCCCAATTGGAGGCAAAAAATTGTACGTTTAGAATCAATCGTGATGTGCGATTTTCTAAAAACAAAGACCCGTACAAAACTAATTTTGGGGCGTCGTTTAACAAGGGCGGAAAAAAGGCACATTCGGCCGGCTATTATGTACATATTGCTCCAAATGAATGCTTTATAGCAGGTGGGATTTGGATGCCCGAACCCGAAGATTTGAAGAAGATTCGTACGGAAATAGACTATAATTATGAAGAAATTGAGGGTATTCTAAACGCCGAAAGTTTTAAAAAATATTTTCCGAATGGACTTGACCGTGAAGCCTTTACGGTACGTCCGCCCAAAGGTTATGATGAAAGTAACCCTGCCATTGAGTTGATAAAGTTAAAGAGTTTTACGGCTTCGTCGTTGATTAACGCAAAGGAAATTTTGCAGCCAAGTTTTACTGATAAAGTTTTAACGAGTTTTGAAGCGATGCAACCATATATTGAATTTCTGAACAGGGCTATTGATGGCTAATTGATTTGTTTTCTCACTTTATTTCAAGTCTTTCTATTTCTTTTGTATCTTTCCAGCTATTTATTTAACCATATTTTATAACCTCTACAAAACTCATTTTCTATGAAAAAAGTACTCGCTTTTTTGTT
>NZ_JBMLRC010000058.1:0-6438 GCF_049241225.1 Emticicia sp. | reverse complement strand
CCCGAAGGGGGCTTAAAAGTTTCTGGGTTCATTTTTTTCTACCAATATTTAACTCCTACGGAGTAGTTTATTATACTTAACTCTTTTACTATAAACACTTTATATTTCTTCTGCAATCCCGAACTCACGTTATCTTAAGTATAAATTAGTAAAAGTTGGTAGTGATGCCACTTTTAAAAAGCTTTTACTTGGAGAATTGAACTTAAAATTTTGATTTGAGCACAAGAATAAAACGGCTAAATCGAAGAATAATAAGATTTTCTAAGTCTGAAATTATTCATGATTCAGTCATTGGTCTATTCATAGATAAGTGTATGGGTTGACCTATATGCCGATATTACCCATATTCTAAATTGCTTTCAATAATTCAAAAACCTCAAATAATTTAACTTTAAAAGTTGCAAAATTACTGCGTATGTCTTCATCAATGATTGAGTTTTTGGCGTTTGCTTCCATTTTTTCAACGTAAGCTACCTCATTTGTCAATCTAAACATCGATAACGATGATTTCATGTCGTGTGCTATTCTTACTACGGTAGGATAATCGTTTTCAAAGAAAGATTTTTCCAATATTTCTAAATCGTAAGGTACTTTGTTTAGAAATACTTCAACCATTTGTTGTCTGAAATTAGAGTCGGCTTCACCTCCAAATGATTCGTCTAAATATGAAAAATCAATGCTTTTTTTACAACTATTTATCGGCGATATTTCATCAATATATGGTATTTCAAGATTTATTTCAGTACTTTTTTCAATCACCAAACGTATTTTATTCAATAAATCTTGTTGTTTGAATGGTTTGGCAACGTAAGCATTCATCCCAATATCAAAGCATTTTTGTTGCTCGCCAACCAGAGAATGGGCAGTCATGGCGATTATTGGAATATTCAGCTTCAGAACTTCTCGAATATAAATTGTAGTTTGATACCCATCTTTAACGGGCATTTGGAGATCCATCAAAATCAAATCATATTTATTTTGCAGCAATAATTTGATTCCTTCCTCACCGTTAATGGCAATATCTAACTCGAAACCAAATTTTTTAATAACATTTCTAGCTAGATGTTGGTTCAATTCATTGTCTTCACAAAGTAGGATTGATAGTTTGCCGAGTGAGTTGTGATTCAAATCGTTGCCAATTATTGTTTCTATCACTGATGATTTAACTTTCGGGAAAGTCAAAGAAAAATAAAAATCCGACCCAACACCTAATTTACTTTTGACCTGAATTTGGCCGTTTTGCAATTCAACCAATTGTTTGACAATATTTAAGCCTAAGCCAGTACCACCAAATTTGCGTGTTGTGCTTGCTTCTGCCTGCGTAAATCTGTCAAAAATGGCCACAATTTTATCGTCCGAAATGCCGATTCCTGTATCTTTCACCGAAAATTTCAACGTTACAGTATCATCCGTTTCAGCCGTTTTTTTAACTGAAATTATAACCTCGCCCGATTCCGTAAATTTTAAGGCATTTCCAGCCAAATTCATCATTATTTGATTGATACGGCCTTTGTCTCCCACAACAAATTCGGGCATTTCGCTGTCTAAAAATAAGCTAAAATCAATGTCGTTTTTCGATGCTTTTACTTTCAGTAAATCATATATGTGTTTTAGAGTGCTTTTTAGATTAAATGGATACGACTCGATCAATAATTGCCCCGACTCAATTTTTGATAAATCTAAAATATCATTAATGATAAGTAATAAATTATCGCCAGCTATCTGAATATTATTGACAAACTCTAATTGAGTTGCATCAAGCTTACTCTGTGTGATGAGTTCCGTAAAACCAATAATGGCATTTAGTGGTGTACGTATTTCGTGGCTCATATTTGCTAGAAAAGTATCTTTCGCACAAACGGCCTGTTCGGCGAGGTTCTTTGCATTAATTAGGTCAGACTCGGCCTGTTTTTTGATGGTATAGTCTTCTGCAACAACCAAATATCCCAGAACTTTATTTTCAGTATTTTTAATACAAGTAACACTCAACCAAACTGGAATTCGTTTACCTGATTTTGAAATGTAGGTCCACTCATTACCATCGGCAATATTATCTCCCCTTGTTTTTATGACAAAAACTTCAAAACTAGGCTCAACATTTATCCCAAGTTCTAAGGTCAATTCGGCTGCACGCTTTACAATTTCGTTGGAATCATGAAAAGCCGCAGGGGTCATTTTATTGACAACTTCTTCGTTTGTATATTCAATTAAGTTTAGGCCTGCTTTGTTGATTCTTTTAATAATTCCGTTGGCATCAGTAAAAATGACGGCATAACCTACTCCATTGAAAATAGCATTTTGGGAGGCTATCAAATTGGCAATACTTAAGTCTTTTCGCTTTTTTTCGGTAATATCCGATTCAATAGCTATGTAATTGATTAGCTCATTATTATCGTTAAAAATCGGACTAATATTAATATCAAGCCAATAGGTTCGGCCAAATTTGCTTCGGTTTTTGATTTCGCCTTTGAAGGATGTTTGCCTGTTTAATGCTTCTCTGATTTGCAAAACTGTAGTTTTGTCAGTTTCTTCACATTGAAGAATTTTGCCTGGCTTTTTACCAATAACTTCTTCCAATGTATAGCCAGTTAAGGTTACAAAGGGCTCATTTACCCATTCAATATTTTTGTTTTTATCGGTGATTATGATGATATTATCGGTCCCTTTGGCAACCAAAGACAGTCTCCTGTTTTCTTCGTTTATCTTTTTACTAGACGTTATATCTCGAGCAATTGCATATAGCAGGCCAGTTTCTTTATCGTGTGAACCATTCCAGTTTAAGAACTTGTAATCGCCATTTTTACACTTAAATCTGGTCTCAAAATTAATCGTATTTATACCTTGAGCTAATTTTTCAATTTCTTTTCTGGTTGAATCTACATCATCCACATGAATGAACTGAAAAAAAGGTTTGGTGGTCAATTCTTCTTCAGTAAACCCTAATTCTCTTGAAAATGACGGACTTACGGTCTCGAAGAAACCTGCGGTATTGGTAACACACAAATAATCTTGCGATAAATTGAAAAACTGTTTTAGCTTGTTTTCCGAAATTTTTTGTTGAGATATATTTCGGTTGATGGCTACATATTTGAGCGGCTTCCCTTTTGTATCCAAAAAAGGTACAATGGTAGTCTCAACCCAATAGAAAGTACCATCTTTTGCTTTGTTTTTGACTTCTTTTTTCCATACAAGCCCGGCAGTGATTGTGTGCCATAAATCAGTAAAAAAAGCTTTTGGATGAAAGCCAGAATTAAGAATTCTATTGTTTTGGCCAATCAACTCTTCTCTCGAATATTTTGAAACCTTACAGGTGGTATCATTTACAAAGTTAATAATGCCGTTTTCGTCAGTAATGACAACGCTCGAGGTGAGGTCTAAAGCTGATTTATAGCTATTTAGCTCTAATGTGATTGTTTCTAAAGCTTTTTTTGCGAGTTTTTCTACTTCATTTTTTAATTCAAGGTTTTTATTCCTCAACTCCAATTGTGAAATAACATTTTTTGCAAGTGTAGAAAGAGCCTTTTTTTGTTCATTACTCAATTTCTTTGGCACATTATCTATGACGCATAAAGTGCCAATGTTAAATCCACCAGGCGTAGTGAGTGGAGCTCCTGCATAAAAACGGATATTAGGATTTCCCGTGACAAGCGGATTATTGACAAATTTTTCATCTTCGAGAGCATTCTCAACTTCAAATATTTCATCGTGCATGATGGCATACTGACAAAAAGAAATATCTCTTGGCGTTTCGGGTTCGGCAAGACCAATACGAGATTTAAACCACTGTCTTTTATCATCTAGTAGTGTAATTAAAGCAATGGGGGTTTGGCAGATATAAGAAGCCAACTGAGTAATATTATCAAATTCTTCCTCAGAGATACTATCTAATACATTATAATTAAATAATGCTTCGAGTCTATCTTTTTCGTTAGAGGGTATGGGAGCGTAAATCTTATTCATGGCAGAAAGTCTGATAATATAGAGATATTTGAATATACCCCTTATTAAAGTTATAAATAACTGATAGTCATTTTTTTAAAATACCATTTAAAACATCGATACAAAGCATATGCAGCGAATGTTGATTTATGCTAATTTAAAAATTAAATGTTCCCATATTTTTCGTATGCTTGGTTCATCATCTATGACTAATGATTTTGCGTTTCACTTCACTATGAGCTTACTATAGTATATGATTGTTCATTGGCGGAAGGGTATTTTATTTGTTTATCGAGAGTACTCAACCAATAAGGTGAACAATAAATTTACGAAAGACATTTAAACTCTTGATTATTAGGATTTTTCTATTGAAGAAGCTAGCAAAAATACTGCCAAAATAAGATTTTCTGATGTATTAATTTTATACATTCTATATGGTTTCTTATTCCTCAAATATTACTCACATAGCTTCTCAAATTGAGTCTGATTAAACTTTACTCTCTCGAAAAAATAACGGAGAATGTAATATAGTACCTTCTATATTTTAGTACTTATCAGAAAATTATATCTTAGCAAAAAATAGTTGGTAAAATGTACAGTTTTTAATTGTAATAAATTAATAATCATCGACTTATCTTATAGCTTTTGAATGATTGATGAAATTAGTTTATTAATCGTTTTTTATCATGTTTTGTACCAGTCTTATCAGAAACAATTGAACATTTACTATAGATTGATGCTTAAGTTCCTTTAAAATGAAATTTGAGCTGTCCAATTTTTATACTTTTTTCCAGATTCTGTAAGCAAAATCGTCTTATCATTTAATAAGATTGGTACTTTTCTCTATTGATAGTAGTAAAAATATTGAGCTGCTTTTAATTACGAATGGATTTCAAAAGCTATTATTTGAAGCAAATACAAAGATTCTTGTGACATACATCTTTGCGTTGAACCCAACGAGAAATCTCACAAATTTTACACTTTTATAGCTGTTTGCTAGCCTTATTACCCCATTTGATACAGGTCTGAGGTTTGCATATACTCGTAAGAAAAAATAACTACGGGTAATTTTAAGTAGGAACTGACGAAGGTAATCAAATAATTGTAGCTAAATTCCACTCTTGTTTAAGATAACGGGAATCTTTTGAGCCTAATATAACTCAACAATAGTTAGGCGTATAAAAGGTATTTTTTATAAGCCCAAAACGTATAAAGGTTGTCTTTTTATTTAACATACAATAAGGAATAATTTCAGATCCTACCGCTCCATCAGTGCTGAGAATGAACCAATTCCGCTCGCACACAGGTAAAATGTCAGTCGGTTTCACGACAGCCATTAAGTAAACTACGTTTGTATAATGTTTAGTCATCGTGCCACACTAATCGGAGTGGTAAAGGAGGGGTGAGGTTAAAATACCGACATTTTTAGGTAAAATAGACTTTTTGACATCACGGTAGCGGCTGACCCGACCGTTCCCGACCTTTCTCTCACCGGGGAGGGGAAATAAAGACTTATACTTATTGAGTTTACAGAGTGTTAAGCCTGTCTCAGCTTGGCTAATTGATTAATCGTAAGGAACAATTTTAGTTTGCCACACTTCAAAAGTAAAACAAAAAGATAGGCGTTTGTTCCTCATTTATCATTTCATTCTACCCATTTCGTTCGCACTGAGGCACACCGCTCACCAGCTTTGCGGCAATCGGTAAGCCAATTCCTCAGCAGAAAGCCTTCTTTACTACTAATCTTTTTGAAGTTTCGTTAACCATCGAAGTATCTACACTTTTTAATCAATTTTTTTTACTCTTCGGGCTGATAGAAAATATAGAAATATGGATAAATACTTTAGATAAGCTTGACTAACAAAAGTTAATATTAATTGAACTACGAGAAATACATTCTTCATTCCAATATTGAATAATGTGTAGAAGAGAGAATGATTAAATGTAGTTTTTAAGGTTCGCTGGCTTTATTTGTATAAAATCATAAAAAACTGGTAAAACATTTTTCGACCATAAAGAACCTCCGCATAAAAATCAACGTTAATGGTCAGTGATCATATCGCAAGTAAACTTTCAAGAAAATAACACCTTTGCTCCAGCAAGATGGCTTTTGAGTACGCTCGGACGCAATATTTGTCCTCTTATAAATATTGTAAAAGTAATTTTCAATAATCTGCTTATCCTAAAACAAAGACAGAAATCAAAATAAAAAGGTCGGAAGATAATTTTTCCAACCACCCATGGGGGCAACCCCTTTTTTATCAAATGGCTCTGCCACAAAAATTGAAATAAATAATTACTTTTGAAATATCAAACTCCAAAACTTCATGTGTTACAACGCATCTTATCTCGAAAAAAAGAAATCTAAGCTGGCCGAGCGTTATAAAAATGCTTTACCGCCCAACTGGAAGTCAAACATTGAAGAGTTTGAAGTGCCTACCTACTATTTTGTGAGTGGCTTTGAGCATCCTAAGTTGCCTATCATCAAACACGATGGTA
>NZ_JBMLRC010000057.1:0-8235 GCF_049241225.1 Emticicia sp. | reverse complement strand
AAAAAAAGGCACATAAGACCGTTTTGTCAAATTTGAGGAACAAAAAGTTCAAAATGAGGAAGAGTTTTTGAAATACATTTTGAGAAGACATCTACCCTCTTTTTGTATGGTTCAAAATGAGGAATAGAAAGGAGTTTTTGTGATAACACCCGCCTGATGGTTTTACACAATTTTGTAGAAAGTTTTAAACAATAAAATTTTTCTACCATGAACACTCAATCCTTAGTACACGTTGGCGGACGAAAGAAATTTTGTCCATCAGAAATTATTCTCCTTGAAAGCGACATTAATTATACTCGCTTATACTTTACAGACGGCAGTATGCTTCTTACAGCTACCAACCTTGGTACATTAGAATCTCGCTTTTCTTCCTTCAATTTCTTTCGTCCTAACAGGTCTTGCATAATCAACCTTGATTTTATGACCAACTACGAAGAAGAAACTGGCTCGATAAAAATGGAAAACAATGATACCATTCAGATTTCGAGAAGGAGAGTCAAGCCTTTCATAAACTTTTCGAACAAATACTTCAATCGAATCTGAATAAAAGAACTTTCGTGGTAGAAAGAAAAGAATATGGGGAGAATGAAAACCCTTGATTTCTTCCCTTTTCTTCATTCTTCTACCCATTAAAAAACTTTCTACCAAAACCTTTCTACCTGTGAAAAAAATTATCCTTTTATCTATCATTTCGACAATATCGAATTTTGTTTTTGCTCAATTCCCAAATTTGGTTGCTTCGAGCAATGCTCCTGTTTGTAATGGGAATACCTTAATCCTCTCAGCAACTCATGATACCCCATCAGGTGGAACGACGGTTGCATATAGCTGGACTGGACCGAATAATTTTACCAGCACAGCCCAAAAACCACAAAGACCCAATGCCGCCACCGTTGATGGTACTTATACTGTTACGCTCACCTTATCAGGTACGCAAACGGGTACATTTACTGCCACTACAGCCGTTTTTACGGTTATTACTCCGATAGTTACAATGAAAAGTTATTTACAAGGCGATAATTTGAATGTAAGTAATAATTTTTGTGAAGGAAATAATATGACGCTTGAAGCAACAACCGATTATACTTCGGGAGTTAGCTATTCGTGGACAGGACCCAATGGTTTTTCGAGTACGCTTCAAGCCCCTACTATCTCGAATGTAACTGCTGCCAATGCTGGTAATTATCAAGCTACAATTACCTTTAATAATTCGTCCTGTGTATATGTTTCTAAAAGAAATTATGAGATTACGATTGGCTCACCCAGACTTAGTATTAGTCAAAATCAAGTTTGTAGCGGTGGAAATGTAACACTTACGCCAGTACTTTCGCCTGCTTCGGCAACAGTAAGTTCTTACTTATGGGAAGGAAATAATGGATTTACGAGTAATTCCAGTTCGTTGACTATCAATAATTTACAAGAAAGAAAAACATATAAATTGACTGCGGTTTTTGGTGGCGGATGCAGCGGTACTGCGATAGCTTATGCAACCCCACAACCTATGGTGCCTACACCGAGTGTTATTACTCGTGTTTTTAATTGTAATGTCAATGTAGCGGCTTCGATGCCCAGTACATTTGCCCCAGCCGAATTGACCAATTATAGCTGGACAGGTCCGGGTGGATTTACGAGTAATCAGCTTGCACCACAAGTTACTCAGGCAGGAGATTATACTTTTACAGGTACGATTTCGGGTGCTGGATGCAACGATGTCTTTACCCGTACGGTTACAGTGCCTCGTATTCCTTCTACCACTAACCCTATCATAAATGTGTCTATTGTTTCTACATCAGAGTTTACAGGAGGTACTACGCCTTCTGCACAATCTTCGTTTTGTGATGGAATTGATATGATTTTGATAGGTAATATTAGTGGCGATTCATATAATACTATTTCTTATAATTGGACTGGACCCAATGGTTTTAGCAGTACACTTGCAACGCCTAAGATTACGAATTTTAGTGCTGCCAAAGCTGGAATTTATAATTTGACCATTACAGGAACGGGCAATGCTTGTAATCCAACCGCTACCGCTACCGTCTCAAACTCTCTATTTGTCGGACACAACACCGCACCGTCAATTTCAAGTATTTCCTTTACGAATTTAAACTCACCCGGAACTGTTTTTTGTAGTGGAAGCACGGTTTCGATGACACCAAATCTTAATACTGCCAATTCTAATAACTCTCTCGGTACCTATTCATGGACAGGACCTAATGGATTTACAAGTACCCAAAGAGTACCGAGAATAAGCAATGTTTCAGCAGCCAACGAGGGAGTTTACAGCGTAACGGCAACGTTTTCAACGGGTTGTATTGGCACAGCCACTGCAACAGCTACTTTGAATCTTTCTACGCAATCTTCATTTAGTGTTACATCAAGACGAATTAAGTTTAATAATGCTACTGGAACAACAAATTGCTTGGGCTCAACGGTTGAACTAATTGCACAAACAGGTGGAAGTATTATCAATAATATTTCATGGACGGGACCAAATGGATTTTCATCAACTGCTCTCAGTCCGCAAATTGTTAATGCTACAGCAGCAAATTCGGGTTATTATTATGCCACGATTGATATGGGTGGAGAATGCCCTGCTACCATAACCAGAGCGGCAAACCTTACCTTTTCAAATACTGGTGTTCTTCCTTTTGGGCTCAACCGAGTAAATACCGACCCTACAAGCGATAATCGCTCGGTTTGTTTGGGCAATAATATTAAGCTCTTTGCAAGTCCATTGACATCAAGTTATTACCAAGCCACATATTCATGGTCGGGACCCAATGGTTTTACGAGTAATGACATTGCTCCGACCATCAGTAATATTGATGCTTCAAAATTGGGTACTTATACTTTAAATGTAAATTATACCGATGGCTGTACAGGTTCTGTTGCTGTAACAACAACAATAAACACCAACCCGCCAACTTTTTCAATCGGAACAGTAGGTGGCAGTGCGTTTTGTAATGGTTCTCCTGTTTCATTCGCTCCGACGCTTGCATTAACAAATATTGATACCTATTCATGGACAGGTCCAAATGGCTTTACGAGTAATCAATCGAGGGCAATCATACCGAGTGTTTCTGCGTCAAATATTGGGGTTTATACCTTAACTGTCAATATTGGGGGTAGTTGCCCAGCAACGGTTACAGCTACAACTAACCTTGCTTATGAAACTGCCCCAGCCACTACAACCATAAGATTTACAGAGCAAATCACGAATGCAATTGGAAATAATCAATGTGCAGGTTCTAATATTATACTCTCACTTCCTAACTTGGTAACTTCACAAATTACATCCTATTCATGGTCTGGGCCAGGTGGATTTTCGAGTAACTTGGCAAGTCCTGTTGTAACCAATTCACAAGCAGGTACATATTCGGCAACGGTTACATATTTAGCTTGTGGGGTAGTTAGTACAGTAACCGCCACCGCCTCATTGACCAATACCAAAACGGTAACGCTTGCAGCCAGAAATCAAGGCGGTGCATCTGCTTCAAGCTTTTGCTCAGGAAGTAATATCGAATTATTTATTGCTTCTACCAATCCTGTTTACGCACTGCCCAATTCGTATAGCTGGGCAGGACCTAATGGATTTAGTAGTACAGCAGCAACGCCATTGATAAGCAGTGCTACGAGTGCAAATGGGGGAGTTTATACGCTTACGGTTAATTTTGGAAATCCTTGTGCAGGTACGGTTACGGCTACGGTAAGTATTACTATTGCAAATTATCAGTTCAATTTATTTGCTCGAAGAGCAGGGCAAATAAATTCCTTTACATTTTGCAGTGGAACAAATGTTGAATTGTACCCTTCCACTATGCCAAGTAGCGGCACAATCAGTGCATACAGTTGGACAGGTCCCAACGGATTTAGCAGTACAGCTGCATTACCTCAAATTGCTAATATACAATCAGTAAATGCAGGAACTTATAGCTTAATGTTAACCGTTAGCGGTGGGTCTTGTGCAGGAACTTATACGGCAACTACAAATCTAACGGTCGGTAATACAACTCAAAATATTACATCAAGTACCGCTTCAACCCAATGTGCTGGTGGAAGTATTACACTATTTACAAATTTATCAAATCAAAGTTATGGTACAGGCACTACATATAGCTGGTCAGGACCGAATGGATTTTCAAGTACACTTCAAAATAATGCTCTACTTAACCTCCAAGCTGTCAATTCAGGAACTTATACAGTAACTACCAATTTCCCTTTTAGCTCAGGTTGTGCAACTGCGGGTACGCTTACAAATACATATAGATTAAGTATTGGCAATACGTCGGCAAATATTTTGTCTGGTCAAGAACAATCATTATCAGCCAATACCAATTTTCCTTTGAATATTGAAGTTTTAGGAGGCACACTACCTATTTCAATCACTTTGAGCAATGGAGCATCTTTTACAATTAATAATACAAATGGAAGCAATGGTAATATAATTACTGTAAATACATCTGTTGCAACTTCTCAAACGATTTCGATTTCGAGTATTACGAGTTCGTGCGGAGCTGGTACAGGTACAGGAAGTGCCGTTATTACAGTGCCAGAGACCTGTCCAACGACTGCTACGGCACTAAGCCGCATTCAAGGTTCTGGTACGCCCTCTACTTCATTTTGTTTAGGTACGAATGTAGAATTGTATGCAACATTTAATACCACACATTCGGGAGCGACTTATACTTATAACTGGACAGGACCAAATGGATATAACAGTACGAGTGCAACTCCGCTTTTGAGTAATGCTCAAGCAAGCAATGCAGGAACATACTCCGTAACGGTTACATTTGGTGGCTCATGTACGGGAACTGCAAGTGCAACTCGAGCCATAACAGTTGCAAACCCTACTTTAATTGCTTTAGCTCGAAGAAACGGACAAAGCAATGCTTATAACTTTTGTGCTGGAACAGCAGTAGAATTATATACTTCATTCTCACCAACCAGTCCTACCGTAAGTTCTTATTCATGGTCTGGTCCAAATGGATTTAGTAGTACAGCCGCATCACCACAAATTGCCAATTTTCAAGCCACTAATGCTGGTACTTATGTCCTCAGTGCAGTGGTAAGTGGTACTTGTGCAGGAACATATACTGCATCATTAATTCTTGGTATTTCAAATACGGTATCACCATCTATTGCATTTAATGGAAATTCTGTTCAATGCCCAGGTGGAAGTCTTACTCTTTTTCCTCTTCCTTCAACGGGGAATTTTAGTTCTGGAAGTACTTTTTCTTGGTCAGGACCCAATAATTTTAGTAGTACCCAACAATTCCCAATTCTCAATAACCTTCAGGCGGTTAATAGTGGAACATACACAGTTACGGTCGTATATCCTGCAACAACTGGCTGTGCTTCGTTTTCGGGAACAAGTACCATGACAACCAAATTGAGTGTCGGAAATACTGCCGCCAATATTTTACCTAATCAAAATCAAACTGTCGCTTCGGGGGTAAGTTTTCCATTGAATATTGAAGTTTTGGGTGGAACATTACCTATTTCTATGACTTTGAGTAATGGAAGTAGCTTCACAATCAGTTTTGTAAATGGTAGTACAGGCAATATTTATACGGCAAATACTTCGGTAACTACTGCCCAAACAATTTCAATTTCGAGCATTTCGAGTTCGTGTAGCGTTGGTACAGGCACAGGAAGTGCCGTAATTTCAATAGGAATACCATGCCCGCCGAGTTTGCTTAATTATTCAAATACCATTAATAATACGGTAGTACAATACAGAGAAGCATCAGGAGCAATCACAACCCAAGCCGTAACAGTCAATAGCGGTGGAAAACTAACCCTTGATTCGGGTAAATCTATTTTGCTACAACCTGGTTTTGAGGCAAAAACGGGTTCAGTTTTCAGAGCATTTATTGATGGCTGTGGGGGTACTACGAATTAAAAATAATATAAACAAAGACCTTTTGTGGTAGAAAGAAAAAATTTGGGGGGAATGAAAATCCTTGATTTCTCTCCACTTTTTTTGAAAACTACCTTTCATCATTAAAACTTATTTCTACCAATGAAAAAAATACTTTTCCTCATTATAGCTCTGTTAATAGGCTTTTTACAGCCTTTTCGTACCAATGGGCAATGTAAAATCATTACGGCTTCTACTGATAACATCAGACCCCAAATATCTGGCAATACGATTGTATGGGAGGGTATAGATAATGTTTCGGGCGTTCGACATATCTATAAATATGACGGCACCGCTGTCATGCAGGTCTCTACTTCGGCTTCTACCAATAACATTAACCCCCAAATAGACGGCAATACGATTGTATGGCAGGGAACATCGGGAGGCGTTTGGCATATTTTTAAATTTGACGGCACTTCCGTCATGCAAGTTTCTACGACTTCGATAGGAAACACATTACCCCAAATATCAGGCAATACGATTGTCTGGCAAGGTGTTTCGGGAGGCGTTGCTCATATTTTAAAATATGACGGTACTTCTGTCATGCAGGTCTCTACTACGGCTTCTACCAATAACATTAACCCCCAAATAGACGGCAATACGATTGTATGGTTGGGTACATTTGGAGGTCTGGGCGGTCATGTATTTAAATATGACGGTACTTCTGTCATGCGGGTTACAGCTTTGGGCTTTAACACCAATCTTCAAATAGACGGCAATACGCTTGTATGGATTCGTGATTCGAAAATCTATAAATTTGACGGTACTTCGATTACACAGGTTTCTACGGTTTCTACGAGTTCTAACTTCTTTCCCCAAATAGACGGCAATACGATTGTATGGTATGGTGTTGACATTGTTTCGGGCATTCAACAAATCTTTAAATCTGACGGCACTACCATCACGCAGGTTTCTAATTCAGTTACATCAAGCAACTCCAATCCTCAAATAGACGGTAATACGATTGTTTGGGAGGGTATAGTAGGAGGCGTTCGACATATTTTTAAATCTGACGGTACTACCGTCACGCAAGTCTCTAATTCGGGTACTGAAAACCGCGACCCAAAAGTATCGGGCAATACGGTTGTATGGTACGGTAATGACGGTACGACCAATCAAATATATTTTCAATCGCCAACCTCGCCAACGATTGCGGCGGGTTTGGCTACTTCGCCAAGTATATGTGGTGCAGCCGATGGCAGTATTGCTTTCACAAGTACCAATTTGCCAGATGGTACTTATTCTTTGAGTTTCACGGCAACTTTGGGGGCAACTACCAGCCCTCAAAACGTATTGATTACGGGCAATACTTTTACTTTAACAGGCTTAAAAGAAGGGACTTATAGTAATTTTTTAATTACAAATAATAGTTGCACGACTTCAGATGCGACCTCAAAAACATTAAATAACCCAACCACTACCCCCTCAGTATCCATCAGCCCAACGGCGGTATGTGTGGGTACAAGCCCCACGCTCAGTGCCTCAGCGACCAATGGCGGCAGTAGCCCTCAGTTTTATTGGACAAAAAACAATGAACCGCAAGGGATTTCTGATTTTAGCAATAAAACCCAAGCCGTCAATGGCTTAGGTTCTAATAGTGTTCAGGACGTTTATGTGGACAATGCAGGGATAATATATGCGGCTACGTATGGTGGTGGTTTAAGTATTTCAACCAATGGCGGTACAAGTTTTACCAATAAAACCACTGCCAATGGCTTAGGGGCTAATATAGTTTATGGCGTTTATGTGGACAATGATGGGACAATATATGCGGCTACTCAGGGTGGTTTAAGCATTTCAACCAATGGCGGTACAAGTTTTAGCAATAAAACCGATGCCAATGGCTTAGGGGATATTCTTGTTTTTGGTGTTTATGTGGATAAGAATGGGACAATATATGCGGCTACGGATGGTGGTTTAAGCATTTCAACCAATGGTGGTACAAGTTTTATCAATAAAACCACTACTAATGGCTTAGGGAATAATCAGGTTAACGGCGTTTATGTGGACAATGCTGGGACAATATATGCGGGTACTCAGGGTGGTTTAAGTATTTCGACCAATGGTGGTACAAGTTTTACCAATAAAACCACTGCCAATGGCTTAGGATTTAATACTGTTTATGACGTATATGTGGACTATGCCGGGGTAATATATGCGGCTACGTTTGGTGGTTTAAGTATTTCAACCGATGGAGGTGCGAGTTTTTCAAATAAACCATTGGGTAATATTGTTCGTGGCGTTTATGTGGACAATGCTGGGACAATATATGTAGCGACACAAGGTAGCGGTGTACATATTTCAACAGATGG
>NZ_JBMLRC010000056.1:0-6279 GCF_049241225.1 Emticicia sp. | reverse complement strand
GAAACTTGTCCTACGAAAAACTGACCACTTGGTGGTCAAACTTGAATAGCCCCGAATGAAATTCGGGGAGAAAGAATAGGGGAGATTTCCCGACTCTGGAGGAGTCGAACTTCTATTGTTTTTATTCTCGGTAACAGACAAGTTAGAAACTTGTCCTACAATTAGCCAAAAATCATTTTCATTAGTAAAAATAAAACTGAAGGACAGAATAGACAGCCCAGACCTGTGTAGAAAGTGGCCGTTAATGCTCCGTAAGGCACTAATTTTGGGTCGGTGGCTGCTAAACCTGCCGTTACGCCACTGGTTGTTCCCATTAGTCCACCAAAAACCATGGCGGTATGTGGGTTGTTGAGGCCAATGTATTTGGCAATAAATGGCGTGCCAATCGTTACGGCTACGGCCTTTACTACACCCGCCGCAATGCTCAGGGCCATCACGTCAGAGTTTGCTCCGATGGCCGCACCTGTTACAGGTCCAACGATGTATGTACACGCACCTGCACCGATGGTGGTTAGGCTAATGGCATCGGTATAACCACCGAGCAGTGCCACCACAACTCCACCCAAAAACGATAAAACAATACCCAAGAAAAGCGATAACGCACCAACCCAACCCGTGCGTTTCATCACAATAAAACTTGCACCCATGGCGGTTGAGACAATGGCAAAGTCACGGAGCATTGAGCCGCCCATTGTGCCAAAGCCCGAGAAAATTTTGATGTCGGCAATGCCTTTTTCTCCTTTGGTATAAACCCCACCAATGTAGGCTAAAATTAAACCCGCCAGAATAGCAATGGCCGAAGCAGGGATTTTTTTATTGGTTAGTTTATCAGAAATAATGCCTGATACATAAATGATGATTCCCACCGATAGGAACGCCACCACCAAACCATTTTTTTCGAGGAATTTTGCGATGATTTCCATGTTAGTCGAGTTGGGTATTTTTTGAGAGTTTCGCCAAGAACGGAATCGTGATGGCACAAATAATAATTGGTACAAGGCCAGCCAAGACCGCAATAAAACCACTCGAAACCGCCACTCGCACATTTTGGGTTGCCGACATCGCCACTACGATAGGAATATACATCTGATTCCAGAACATGATGCCATTTTCGGTGCTGCGGTCGAGATAGCCCTTTTTATTGAACCAATCGCTGAGTAAAATCAGCAATAACATCGCAAAACCAACACCCCCAACATTGGCATCGACTCCGATGATTTTACCCAAAAATTCGCCAAAAAGTTGGCCAATTACATAACAAAAAGCCAAAATGGCTACTCCGTAGATTATCATTTATTTAGGTTAGTTTTATTTGTTGAATGATGGGTTCCTGCTCATAAATAATGCAGGGTATTTCTCCGTGAAACTCTGTGTTCTCTGTGCCTCCGTGGTAACCTATACTCGTTTAGTTGAATAGTTTCTTCAAATCATTCTTAGTCACCTTGCCCATGGCGTTGCGAGGGAGTTCTTCTACAATTTTGTATTGGCGTGGAGTTTTGTAGGCAGGCATTTTTTCACGCATCCAAGAATTAAGTGCTTTTAGGTCTAAGTTTGGTTCGTTTACGATAATGGCCGCAGCTACGAGTTCGCCCCATTCTTCGTTCGGAACACCCACTACGCTACAATCTTCTATGGCAGGGTGCGTACGAAGTATTTCTTCGATTTCCAAGGCAGAAATCTTATAGCCTCCCGACTTGATGATGTCGATAGAATCACGGCCTAAAATTCGATAATAACCTTTTTCTACGACCGCCACATCGCCAGTTTTAAACCAACCGTCTTCCGTAAACGTCTTTTTGGTAGCTTCGGGTTTATTCCAATATTCCAAGAAAACATTTTTTCCTTTTATCTGAATCTCGCCTGCTTGTCCACGTTTCACCACCACGTTGTTTTCATCAACCAGTCTGGCTTTTACGCCCGCAAGTGGTTTTCCAATGTACCCAGCTTTGCGTTCGGCATCGTACGGGTTACTAATTCC
Organism: Emticicia sp.; assembly: GCF_049241225.1. Taxonomy (NCBI): domain Bacteria; kingdom Pseudomonadati; phylum Bacteroidota; class Cytophagia; order Cytophagales; family Leadbetterellaceae; genus Emticicia; species Emticicia sp. The sequence continues at coordinate 4,301 of NZ_JBMLRC010000056.1, read as the reverse complement.
CATGCCTATTTCTGTCATTCCGTAGCGTTCGAGTAGGGTATGAGTACTGATTGTTTTCCATTTTTCCATTACCGAAACAGGCAATGCTGCCGAACCAGAAACCATCAAACGGAATTTGGCAAGTGTATCGGTAATTTGTTTCTGTTGGTCGGCCGAAAGACATTCCCAGTGCGAAATAAGTTTGAAATAAATGGTTGGAACTGCCATGAAAACATTGATTTTACCTTTCTGAAATGCCCCAAAAACACCTTCGGCCGAGAATGAAGGCAAAAACTCAACCGTTGCACCCGACCACAAAGCACACGAAATAACATTGATGATGCCATGCACATGATGAAGTGGAAGCACACACAAAATATGGTCTTTGGCCGACCATTGCCACGATTTTACTAAGGTCGAAACCTGTGCTTCGATGTTGGCATGAGTTGTTACAACACCCTTCGGAAGATTTGTTGTGCCACTCGTATAAAGTATCATTGCCTTTCGGCTTGACTGTAAATTGGGTAGTTTTTTTAGTTCGATAGTCGCTTTATCAACTTCGGGCAAAATAATAAATCGGAAACCTTTTTCGGCCGCCAATGGGCGTAAGATTTCGGCATACTCTGCACCAGCTATCACGATTTCAGCTCCGGTATCTTCAATGACATATTGTAAAGATGGTAGCGGATAACTAATGCACAAAGGCACGGCAATGCCACCCGCACGCCAGATTCCCCATTGAATGCTCACGTAGTCGAACCCCGGTGAAACCATGAATGCTACTCGTGTTTCGTTTAAATCGGTGATGTTGTCGAGCAGTAAAGAGGCAAATTGATGCGACGAATCAAGTAAATCTTTGTAAGTATAGGAATGATTATCGGAAATGATAGCTTGGTTATCGGGGTTTGAGGTAGCGTTTTTGACTAATTTGAGCATGACAAGACTTGGCTGAATAAGTTTTTAGGAATAGGTTATCAATCGAAAAAAGAATGGCTAAAAGTATGAAATTTTGGTGAGATATATTGAGGTGTTCGTTGAAACAGTTTAAGTTTTTTTACAATTGATAAAATTTATAATGAGCTAGATGGAATTGCATTAAAAATTAATTTTTGTATTACTTCCAAAAAATGGAAACTTTATTGGTAATTTAAAATAATTTTTTAAAGGCACGATTTTTGATGATGTAATACCATAATTTGTGTGTTGTCTGTTTCTCATCCATTTTTCTTCAAAAAGCCTATTTTCCGTTACGTATATCTGTTTAATCTAAAAAATGGCATATTTATTGGTACATGAAAAGTTATTAAGTGGTATCTTTGAATAATTTTATGACACTTAGCATTAATATGATTAGCTGTTGTATTTTTATTGAATCAAAATTTTAAATGATTCGTAGAAATGAACAAAAATACATTTTATACTATTCTCATTTTATTTGTTTACAATGGTTATAGTATTGCCCAGCAGTTTGTTGCTGGAGGAGGGCCCATTAATGATTTCAGAGGGGCGGTTAGAACAGATACCTTTAAGATTGAAATTGAAAAGCTTCCAAAATTGATAGACAGCAAATTCGGTATCTCAAAAGTTTGTTTTAATATATCCCATCCGAGAGTCTCAGATTTAAAAATAGAATTACGGAGTCCGAGTGGTGTTACCATATGGTTGAGCAATAGAAATGGTAGAGACCAAGGGCAAGACTATATGAATACATGTTTTCGTTCGAATGGTTTTTCAGGGTATGTACATCAAGCAAATGCTCCTTTTGAAGGGGAATATATTCCCGATGGAAGATTTAGCTTTTTAAATAATGGTCAAAATCCAAATGGTACTTGGAAGTTGTTAATAGCAGATTTGAGAGAAGGAGAAAGAGGGAATCTGAATTACCTAAACCTTGAATTTTCAGAAAATCCAATGCCTAGTGAAGGACTAAGTCCTTGTTCATTTGAAAACCCTGAGGAATGTGAGTGCTCAAATAATACCGAAAGTTGTGAGCTTCTACCTGATTTATATATTTTAAAAAAATTCACAGCAGAACAAATAAAAGAATACCCAAAAGATGATCCTCAGTATCCTGGACAATTAAGATTTGCAGCAACAATTGGAAATATAGGCGATGGGCCAATGGAAACTCTAGGAATGAACGAATGGTATTGTGGAGATTTGAAAGTTGATTCTTTGACTAAATGTGCCGATGGGAAATTTGCTCGACAAAAGATTTATCAAAGGATTTATTCAAAAAATGGCAATCAGTTAACATCAAAGGATTATTTAGCTGGGACTAATTATTTTGATAATGAACCTGGACACAACCACTACCATGTAGATGATTGGGTTGAATTTAGATTAGTAAAAAAAGTAGGAAAGAAATCTAAATTAGTTGCTAAAAGTAGAAAGATTAGTTATTGTTTATTTGATTCAGGAATTTGCTCAAGCACCAACGATTTATGCCAAGAAAAAGGTATCAATTATGGAGAAAAAAACTTGAAAAATTATGGTCTGGGAAATTATTCAGATTGTAAATCAAAAAAACAAGGAATCAGTGTAGGTGGATATGATACTTACGGACTATTGTATGAAGGTCAGTATATCCAATTACCCAAAGGATTGAAATCAGGTCAATATTTTTTAGAAATTGAAATTGACCCAAATCATATTTATAGAGAAAAAAATACAAGCAATAATACCTTGAGAATGCCCATTTTGATTTCCAAGCAGGAATAAAAATATTAAATAAAATACGATGAAAAAGTTTTTCCTATTATTTACGTTTTGCTCATTTTTTGGTATAAGTTTTCAGTCGTACAGTCAATGTACGAGTTGTACTTTTACAGCTCCATCCGGAGGAACAAGTTTTAATCTTAACGGTAATCAAACGCTATGTATTACAGCAAATACTGGCGATTTAAGTATTAATATTAATGGTACTGGAAATCGAATCTGTGTTGCTACAGGCGTTACTTGGACACAAACCAGCGGCTTAAATCTAGGAGGAACTACAATTGATGTTCATGGTACTTATAATTTTAATAATAGCTTTACCGTCAACTCAGCTGCTACAATTAATGTAAGACCAGGTGGTACAATTAATACCAATCAAACTTCTTTTGGGAATAATTTGACTATCAATAACGAAGGTACTTTTACTTTTACAGCTACAAGCCAAATTAATACACAAGGGACTTTTGTATTTAATAATATCGGAACAAGCTCTGTATTAAATGCTACTTCTACTTCTCTATTTTTTATAGGAACAGGAACAACTTTTACCAACCAAGGTTTGATGAATTTTGGTAATCTAGAAAATTCTGATGCTTTGTTAGTCAGAAATTTTGCTGGTGCAACTATAAATATTGATGGGACACTTAACAATCATGGTAGGATTGAAAACTTAGGTTTAATAAAGACAGTTTGCGGTCCATTAGGAGGAGCGGCTTGTGACTTTATTTTAGGAGATAAAGGAGTAGATGTGTTTACGTTAGGAGCTTGTTCATGTTTGCAAATCGCGGGTAGTGCCACATTCAATGGGCCAGCTACGATAAATGGAGGATTTGAAGTCGCAAATGATTTTACTGTCAATAAACAGATAACCGGTACTAATGGGTCGATTAGAGTTATAAATGGTGTCAGTACGATAACCAGTGCCGGTAGTTTGATTGGCACAAATATGAGGTTTTATGATGTAAATACAACGCCAAGTCATGGGTTTGATTCAAATACAGGAAACACGCCTTCTAATTTTACAATAACTTCAACAGCTGGTTGTACAAGTGCTCCAGTAGCAGCTATTTCAGGAACTACAAATTTAACTTGTACAACGACATCAGTTCAAAGAACCGCCAGCGGTGGTGGAACATATTTATGGTCCAATGGTTCTACTGGTGCAACTGTAAATTTAACTACAGCAGGCACCTATACAGTGACTGTAACCTCTGCTGATGGCTGTTCAACCGCCACAGCTACAACTTTAGTAACAGCAAATATTACACCACCAACAGCAACAATTACTGATGCTGGTCCTGGACTGAATAATTTGACATGCAGTAGGACAAGTGTATCCCGTACCGCAACTGGTGGCGGAACTTACTTATGGTCAAGTGGTTTAGGTACGGCAGCGACAGTAAATATCAGTAGTCCAGGCACTTATACTGTGACTGTTACCAATACAACCAATGGCTGTACTGCAACTGCGACAACGGTAGTGACACAAAATATCACACCACCAACGGCAGGCATCACTGGTACTGATAACTTAACATGTACGGCGACTAGTGTAAGCAGAACCGCAACTGGTGGTGGCAGCTACTTATGGTCAAGTGGTTTAG
>NZ_JBMLRC010000055.1:0-2166 GCF_049241225.1 Emticicia sp. | reverse complement strand
AAGGGACTTATTTACGAAGTCCCTTTTTTATTTCATAAGCAAAATCATATTTTTGTAAAGCAATAAACTGCTGTTTTGCAAAATATTATTCATTCTCCATTATCAATTCTTCATTAATAAAATGATTCCTTCTCAACAGACCTTCCAACGCTCAAATAAAAAAGATGAATTCGAATCGCCTGATTTTTATCAGATAGATGATTTATTTACCGAAGAACAACTTATGATTCGTTCGGCAGTGCGTGATTTCGTGAAAAAAGAAATTTCACCCATCATCGAAGATGCTGCTCAACGCTGTGAGTTTCCTGAGTTTATCGTCAAAAAAATGGGTGATATGGGTGTTTTCGGGCCGACAATTCCCCTGGAATATGGCGGGCAAAGCCTCGATTATATTTCGTATGGCCTAATGATGCAGGAAATTGAAAGAGGAGATTCGGGAATGCGTTCGACGGCCTCGGTTCAAGGCTCACTCGTAATGTTTCCGATTTATAAATATGGTAGCGAAGAACAGAAAAAGAAATTCTTGCCAAAATTGGGTAGTGGAGAATATTTAGGTTGCTTCGGACTTACCGAACCAGATTTTGGCTCAAACCCAAGCGGCATGACGACCAATTTCAAAGAAGACGGCGACCATGTAATTCTGAATGGCTCAAAAATGTGGATTTCAAACTCGCCAAAAGCAGATGTGGCGGTAGTTTGGGCAAAAAACGAGCAAGGACGAATCAAAGGAATCATCGTTGAACGAGGAATGGAAGGTTTTACTACGCCCGAAATTCACGGCAAGTGGTCGTTACGTGCGAGTATCACGGGCGAATTAGTTTTTGATAATGTACGAGTACCAAAATCTAATATTTTACCCGAAGCCGATGGGCTAAAAGCACCAATGTCGTGCTTGGATAATGCCCGTTATGGCATTGCGTGGGGAGCTTTAGGAGCGGCAATGGACTGCTACGAGTCGGCACGCAGGTATGCGATGGATCGTATTCAGTTCGATAAACCAATTGCCTCTTTTCAGTTAGTACAAAAGAAATTGGCCGAAATGCTCACCGAAATCACCAAAGCACAATTAGTTTGCTGGCGATTGGGCAATCTGAAAAATGCAGGAAAAGCAACAACCGCACAAATCTCGCTTGCAAAGAGAAATAATGTAGCAATGGCCTTAGAAATTGCCCGTGAAGCACGCCAAATTCACGGCGGAATGGGCATTACAGGTGAATATTCAATCATGCGTCATCAGATGAATCTCGAATCGGTCGTAACCTACGAAGGCACGCACGATATTCATTTATTGATTATGGGTCATGCAATTACTGGGATTTCGGCTTTTAAGTAGAAAATTAGATTCATTGCCGTCAGTTTTAACTGACGGATACAAAATGGAAGACTCCAATTTGGCTTTAGCCCAACAAAACATTGGTTTAAATTTTGGCTAAAGCCGAATTTGTTTTTCTCTCAGTTATCCGTCAGCTAAAGCAGACGGCAATGAATGCTACTAATTCCCAATTTATATTATTATACTCCATTCTTTAAGTAAAAATCCTTACTTTTGCAGAAAAATTAGTGGGCTTAATAAAGTTGCTCATTAATAACCAAAAATTGTTAACTGATAAAGAATAATGTTAAGAACTCATACGTGCGGAGAACTAAGAATCTCTGATGTGAACAAAACCGTTACATTGAGCGGTTGGGTACAAGTTGTTCGTGATAAAGGTGGTATTATTTACGTTGACCTCCGTGACCGTTATGGCATCACACAATTAATTTTAAATGAAAATAGCACCGATGCAAACGCCATCTCAACGGCACGTACTTTAAGCCGTGAGTTTGTGATTCAGGCTACTGGCGAGGTAGTTGAGCGTATTGCAAAAAATGATAAAATCGAAACAGGAGATATTGAAATAAAAGTTACTTCACTCGAAGTGCTAAATCCTGCCAAATTACCACCGTTTTTGATTCAAGACGAAACCGATGGTGGCGATGATATTCGCATGAAATATCGTTATCTTGACCTACGTCGTAGTGCTGTGCGTCAGAATCTTCAGTTGCGTCATAAAATGGCACAACAAACACGTATCTACATGGACGCACAAGATTTTATCGAAGTCGAAACGCCAGTTTTGATAAAATCAACGCCCGAAGGTGCAAGAGATTTCGTAGTGCCGAGCC
>NZ_JBMLRC010000054.1:0-25025 GCF_049241225.1 Emticicia sp. | reverse complement strand
GACCAATGCCATCCGTGTCCCCTACGTGCCTTCGGGAGACACGGATGGGACGAAAATTGTTAAGTTTACACAGAACTCTCAAAAGTTTATAAAAACGAATAGAGAAGCTCGAAAACTTTATTTACAATTTAATAGAACAGACATGACATCTTTTGAACATTTGATAGAAGAAGACATTAAGGCAATATTTGACTATTGTGAGGGAGTAAATGGAATTTATTGATGCAAGAGACAAGTTAAAAACTTGTCCTACAAGTAAAATCACGTGCTATCAACTTTCTCAATCACGATTTTTTATTTCAGCACTCCGCATGGGCATTGAGTCAATGGTTGCAAAAAGTTTTTCACAAGAAAGGAAGTCTTTTTGTCGGAGTTTAACGCCGCCATCTAAGCCAATCAAAATAACCTCGAAAGGAGTATTTGCTTGTTTAAACTTTTCAAATAAACTTTTTGATTTCTGTATCTCGCTTTTGGGTATTACTTGTTGATATTCTCCTGGTTTTAAGTTATAAACAATCAAACTTCGTTCACTCATTCCTTTTTCATTAGCTTTAAAGGCAAGCATTTGTCTTTGAAAAGCCGCATTATCTTCGGAAAGAATGAGTATAACCCGATTTTTCCAAAGGTGCTTCGATAGATTTTGTGCCTGTGAAGCACTAAATTTTGAGAATATCATTATCAGAAAGATAAAAAATAAGTTCTTCATGAGCTTTGAGCGGGTTGTGAATAATCATTTTGGAATGATTAAAGAATATTTTTACAAAGCTATGTTTTATTAAAGAATTTGTAACTACTCGATGCCATGAGTTAGAAAATTTGTTACAAACTCAGACTCACCCCGAACCATCAATTTCTTGATGTGGCGGTGTTGAAATAACTAATCTCAACGATGTTTTTGTATGTATTTCGCTGACCTAATTATTAATATTTCCTGCCAAAAAAACTCTTAAATACTACATAAGTAGTCCACGGTCAATAGTCGACAAGTCCACAGAAAGTTAATGGGCTTATAAACAGCCTCTTAGCTATTTATAGAATTGTCGATTATATAAATCTTATTACTTAACTATTTTATTACAAGTTGTTTAGTATGTCAATTACGTTTTTCTACTTCAATATTAAATCCCTTTAACTTTTTTTGTCGTATATAGAAAAAAGTAACACAAACTTAAATTTAAAAATTCGTTATGAATCCAAAGAAAATCAAGATGCTTGCAGGAGCATCTGCGGTAGCTTTTGCTCTTTTTGTATCTTCATGTGAAAAAGATTCCATGACCACAACACCGAAGCCAGATGTAACATTTTTCGCATTGGCTGATGGCAAACAATTATTGAAAATAAATGCCATGAATTCGGAAATGGCATCGGCTACAACACCAATTACTGGTTTAATGACCAATGATGCCCTTACTGCCATTGATTTTCGTCCGGCTACGGGTGAATTGTATGGAGTGAGTGCCATGAATCGTTTGTATGTAATTAACCAAGAAACTGGTGCAGCAAGAGTAATTGGAATGGCGGCACTTAATCCTGCAATCAGTGGCTCGGCAGTAGCTTTAGATTTCAATCCAACAGTTGATAGAATCAGATTAGTGACAAACACTGGTCAAAACCTACGCTTACACCCAGAAACAGGTGCAGTTGCTGCTACTGATGGCGTAATTAATGGTGGCATGAGTCCAAGTATTGAGTCGGTAGCGTACACAAACAATACTGCTGGTGCTTCGACTACTGTTTTGTATGACATTGACTCTAAATCAGATAAACTTTACAAGCAAGACCCACCAAACAACGGAACTTTAGTTGAGGTCGGTGCTTTAGGCGTTGACATTACGGCTTCGGCAGGTTTCGATATAAATCCAGCGGGAGATTTGGCTCTTACGGCTGTGCAAGTAGCAGGTAAATGGGAACTTCACCAAGTTGATTTGATGACAGGAAAATTGACGAAAATCGGTAATCTTCCATCAGGAAATATCAATGGTTTGGCAATTCCGACAGCTCCAGTGGCTTTTGCAGTTGATGAAAGTAATAATTTATTAGCATTCAACTTTATGAGTGTTGGTACTCCTGTAAGTAAGCCAATTACAGGTTTACAAGCGGGTGAAACAGTAGTAGGAATTGATTTTCGACCTGCGAATGGCCAACTTTATGCCTTAGGAAGTTCGAGCCGTATGTATGTGCTAAATACTTCTTCGGGTGCAGCTACGGCAGTAGGTACATCTCCTTTCGCAACACTTTTAACCGGAACTTCATTTGGTTTTGATTTTAACCCAACTGTTGACCGTATTCGTTGTGTAAGTAACTTAGGTCTAAACCTTCGTTTACACCCCGAAACTGGTTTAATTGCGGCGGTAGATTTAACATTAAACCCAGGTGTGCCGAGCATTACGGCTTCGGCTTATACAAATAACTTTGCGGGGGCAACAACCACAGTTTTATACAACATCGATAGTGCTACCGACAAGCTTTATAAGCAAGACCCACCAAACAACGGTACACAAGTAGAAGTTGGCTCATTAGGAATTAATGTTGAAGCTGCCAGCGGATTTGACATTGGCAGTAGAAGCGGAATGGCTTATGCGGCTCTGAAAGTTGGTTCAAGTTCGGCTTTATACACGATTAATCTTACAACAGGTGCAGCAACAAAAGTAGCTGATTTGCCGACTTCGGTTCGTGCTTTTGCAATCGGAACAGGATTCTAAGCGATGCTTTGTTGAGGTACACAATTCAAAAATAAAAGGGCGATAACTCGGTGTATCGCCCTTTATTTGTTTTATAACTCATCATTAAAATTGTACTGCACCCGAATATTGTAGTGTTGCAATCGCTTTTTCGTATTTTGATTTGAGATTTTCGAGTTTTGTTCGCATATCAATCAATTTTGTTTCTCTCGAATTTATCAAAAACAACGTACTTTCTCCTATTAAGAATTTCTGTCTTTCGGCTTCGAGTAGTTTTTCTTGATTAGCGTTTGCTATGACTTGAAACTCAATCTGTTTGGCCAGATTGACTACTTCATTATACGCACTTTCAACGGCGATTCTTAGCTCTCTTCCAACAATATCCTTCTCAAAAGTTGTTTGTAATTGCTTGATTCTGACCGACTGTAATTTACCACGTTCTTTTCTGAGCAAAAGTGGCATTTCGAAATTGACTCCGAATTTATGATTGTTGAGTAAAAAGCCACTTGCCACCGAACCCTCTTTTTGATAGCCAGCTGGCACACGCAAGAGATTGAAATTTACATCAAATTTAGGTTTGAGCATTTCAACCCTAAATCTTTCTTCGATTTGAAGTTGCTTTTGTTTCAGAATAATCTTAGCAATTTCGGGGTGATTTTGCTCTAAATTTCTCAGAATATCATCAACTTTCTGGCGTTCGATGGCCATTGGGCTGATTGTTTGTGGAATAAAATTCGCATCTAATTCGAGCGGCTGTTCGTTCTGGTTCCATAAGTAATTAGAAATAGCCAACGCACCGTTTCGAAATTCTAATTTTGATTGTTCGAGAATCACTTGTCGGTCTTGCACCGTGATGGCCGCTTCTACGCTATCAATGGCTGCAATTTCGCCTATTTTGGCTCGCTCGCTCAATAATCTAAATCGGTCGAGTGCCATTTGATAAGATTCTTCGTTGAGCCTGAGGGTCTGATAACTTAGGTACCATTCCCAATAGTCTTTGGCGGCCGAGAAAATAAATTTGTTGATAATTTTTTGGCGTTCGGCTTGAGCAATATTACTAAGTAGCCTGGCTTGGAGTAGTGTATTTCGGCGTGCATCAATTAATAGCCCTTGTCCGAGTGGAACACTTACACCGCTAAAAATCAAACTTGCCGACTCATCGCTGCGTAATCTTGTACCGTTATTTTGCTCGTAGCCACCTTTTATCTCGATTCCGCTGTAAATGGGCACTTTCAAGGTGCTCTCAAAACGATTGTAATAATCTTTGCCATCAAGAGCTTTTCTGTCGAATGTCGTGGCAAGCTTTGGGTCAAATTGCCCACGAGCTTGCATCATTTCGGCTTTGGCATCATCAAGATACAAATTGGCTTGCTTGATTACGGGGTGATTTTTGAGAATTATTTCCTGAAAATCCTGAAAACTAAAGATCTCTGTTTTTTGTGAAAAAGACCTCAAAGTGGCCAAATTCAAGACAAAAACCAGCAAAATGACTGTTTTCAAAGAAATATATCGTTTTATTGGTTTTATCATTTCTGAAATTTTTACTGGTTATTGAGGAACTGGTTAATTCGTGTTCCCTGAAAAAAAGCGGCGTATTTGATACGCCACTATAAATTATTTTTTAGCAGCAGTTTCTTTGCCTGCTTTTTCTCCTTCTTCAGGAGCTTCTTTTAAGCTCGGAGGGAAGGCATTTAGCTGACGCCAGATTTCGTACCAAACTGGTACATCATCGAGCATTATCCAACCATATACGCCCGAGCCAACTCTGAGTTGTTTAGGCCAATTGCCGCTGTCAGGAGTTATAAGTAAGCGGTATTGGCCATTTTTACTATCAATCATATCAATTACTCGAACTTTTCCAGCAAAAGTACCAACCGAAACTGACGGCCAACCCGAAAACTGAATGGCTGGCCAACCTTCAAACTCTAATCGAGCGATGCGACCTTGCTGTATTAGAGGAACGTCCATTGCATTGACGTATAATTCAACAGCTAAGTTTGGATTTATTGGTTGAAGCGTACATATCGACTCGGTTTCTTTGAGGGTTTCACCAATACCTGCTTTCATGGCTTTGACTACGTATCCATCCTGCGGAGCTCTGACCACATACATATTTCGACGAATATCGACGCTGGCTTGTTTATTTACGATTTTTGAAATCTCTGACTGTCCATCTGAGATCGAAGCTAAAGCCGAACTTCTGTCTGAGCGTGCCTTGGCTATTTTTTCGGCATATTCGGCATTGATTGAGTTGAGTTCGATTTGACTATTGATGAGCTCTTGTTTCGAGATTGCCAATTTGTTTTGTACCGAAATGAGTTTATTCTGTGTTTCTTGTACTTTTAGGCGTCTGGTTTCGATTTCATTGAGCGACAAAATTCCTTGTTTTTCTTGGGCTAAACCACGGTCAAGTCGGTCTTGAGCAATCTTTACTTGTAATCTTTCGGCCTGAATATCAGCACTATCGGCATTAACTTTGGCTCGGTTTTGTTTTACTTTGTTACGGGCTTTTTCAAGACTCAGTTTCCAGTTCTGTGATAAGGCATCAATTTGCTTTTGTAAAGCATCTGCTTTTGCTTTATAGCTATCAAGAGCTTCTTTTTTGGCTTGTAGTTGCTCGTTGAGTCGAAGTGGGAGTTGAGGGTCGAAATACTCGTCTTTTAATTCGGAAAGAATCACGAGTGTGTCGCCCTTTTTTACTAATTGTCCTTCGGCGATATTCCATTTCTCAATCCTACCCGCTATCACGTTTTGAATACTTTGTGGGCGTTCTGATGGACTCAGAGCCGTAAGAGTACCTTTACCGTTGATGTTTTGCTGCCATGGTAGAAATAAAACAATGATAAAAATGATAAAAAAGCCTAATAGCCAACGTTTCAAAACGTGAGTGCTTTTTGGGGTGCTTACTAATTCTTGGATGTAGGCATTGCTCGATTCGCTGACCGAGTTCGGCACTACATTATTTGATAAGTTTAACATATTTCTTTGGCTTAATTAAAATGTTTTGAATGATTCTCTGTAAAACAAGTACTTGATTATCAATAGATATACACAAGAACCGTTTATTAAACATATCAATACAAATAATTTTGAAAAGCTGGATTTGATTTTAAATCTTCGTATTTTCCTTCTTGAATAATCTGACCTTTATCCATCAAAACAACTCTATCGCATCGCTGCATGATGTTTTCTTTCTTAGTTTCGATTATCACCGTTGTTGATCTTTCGGATGATGAAAAAATATAGGCGATTGTTGCTTCTAACTCGGCTTGGCTGAATGAGTCGAAACAGTTTGAGATTATCAAAAGGCGTGGCTGCATAAGTAAACAGCGGGCTAAAATGAGTTTGGTTTTGAAACTATCAGAAAACTGTCGTCCGCCTGATAGGATTTGGGTTTGGAGACCTTCTTTTAGTTTGCCAATACTCTCGGTTAGTTGCAGACCATCGAGCACTTCCTGAATCCTTTGCCCGGTTAGCTCCGCTCGGTTGAGCGAAATGTTTTCAAGAATTGTTCCATCAAAAATTGCATCAATAGTCTGATTTTTCTTTACATATTTAAAGAAATGCTCTTGCTGAATATCACGCATCGAAATGCCATCGTAAGTGATGAGGCCTTGATAGTTTCCTAAAATTCCGGCCAGAACCTTCAAAAAAGTCTCTTTCCCTGAGCCGTTCATGCCCGAAATGGCAATTCTTTCGGAAGGATTTACTTTCAAGTTGATGTTATTTAAAACATAGTCGGGGTTATCCTCGAACTTATATCTGAGCCCTTTGAGTTCAAGACCGATTCCTTGTTTACCACTATCCAGATGTCTCAAAACACCTTTATGATTTTCGAGCGGAAGGTCAGAGATTTGACCCAGCTTATCCACAGCTGTTAGTAAATCGAAGATGGAGTCGAAAGAAAGAATAACCTTTTCGACCGAACCTACCACCAAAACCACTACTATTTCGGAGGCTACAAATTGGCCAATTGTAATCTGCAGATTTACTACTAAATATGTTCCTAAAATCAATAATCCACCGACCACTAATACCTTGAAGAATACGGCATTATAAAATAAGATGAGTAAGTAAGTAAAATATTTTTTGCGATATTTTAGGTAGTTACTCGATAAATGCTCCATTTTTTGGAGAGGAAAGTTTTGTACTCCTGCAATCTTAAACACCGCGACCATTCGGGCCATATCTTGCAACCAGTAAGCTATTTTGAATTTATATTTCGACTTGATGATGTTGGCATCTAGTAGTCGTTTACCGTAAATTCTGATTACTACGAAAATGACTAAGGCGGTCAGTAAAGCAAAACCAATAAATAATGGGTGATAGGCTGAAAGCAATAATAGCCCAAAAATGATTTGAATAACTGCGGCCGTTACATCAATCAAAATTTTGGGTAATGTTTTTTGTACCGTTATGATGTCGAAAAAGCGATTCATCAATTCCGGTGGATAGAAGTTTCTAAGTGCTTCGGTCTTGATGTGTGTAATGCGATAGGTATATTCAAAAGCTGATTTAATAAAAAGCCGCTCTTGTAGGTACTCAACAATAGTCAGTTGCATGACTTGCATGACCCCCGAAAGAACCAAGGCTAAGATAACTAAACCAATCAAGATATAAATCGAACTAAAATAAACCCCACCTTGCACGAAACCAATGATGGCCTGAATGCCTAGTGGCAATGCCAAACTAATCGAACCAATCAAAATCGCATAAACGTAAATTGAGTAAATATCACGTCGCTCAATGCGAAGCATATTCACCAAGCGTTTGAAGGGCGATAACTTCACAATCTCGTTTTGACCTTCGTTGGAGATTGACTCGACTGGGAAAAATGTAAAAAGCTGAACCTTTTCAGAAGAAACGTCCAGCTTTTCGGTAATATTATTGATAGGCGATAAACTATCACCTTCAATTTTAAAGACTTTTCTCTCCTTGTTTTTTTTGCTTGGTACAAAAAAGTAAGCAGCTCCACTATTATCAAATAACAGAAACGGAGTTGTGGTTTTCTTCTCAAACTCTTTTACTTGCTCTGCCGCAACTGAGTTTTCGATGAGTAATATACCTTTTTTCTCAATGCTACTGCGAAGTTCGCTGATAAACTCTTCAGTCGAATTAAAAGAAACTCCACCCAAACTAGCGGGGTTATTAAACTCAAAATATAACGCTAAATTATCTAAGACTTTTCTCAATACTGCTTCATTCATAAGGCTACGATTTTCTGGATTTGGAGTAAACAAAAAACATTTTTGCCATCCTTAGTTCAAACAAACGTATAGACTTTATTGTTCAAATCATCAAGATTTTAAAATACTAAAAATTAACTCTGCGACGACTAAAAAAGCTATTTTGGCTGTTTTTACTGCAAAATTTGAAGTTTTGCTCTTTTAATCCTAATTAGAATGTCATTAGAAAGATGTTTTTAGTTTTCTTGAAAACATTGAATAAGTAAAAATACTCATTTGGTTTTTCTCGGGATTGGCTATTCAAATAAATTGATGAGATGCCTTTTTTCTATCTAATTAGTATGTATTTGCAGATTTTACCAATTCTTTTGCAAAGTTGAAAGCGGTGTCTTCTCCTGCCACAAAATCAGCGTAGTTTTGTCGAACTTCATGTTTTGGTTTTAAATAAAGCTCGTTTGTGGCGTTGTAGTTGATTTTGAGTAGAGGTAAACTTACCGTAAATTTTGTGTTTGGTAGCGTAAAAGAAGTAAACTTTCCGGCCGAAGACCCATCAGATGCACCGCCACAGGTTGTACCTATTAGCTTGACATTTTCTTGATTTTTGAGGTGAGCTGCCAAATAAACGGCCGTCGAAAAAGTGCCTTCATTTATTAAAACAAAGACATTGCCCCTGAACTGAAAATCATTGACTGGCTCATAAAACCGATTGACTGAAAGAGCTTTTTTCTTGTCTTTAATGTTCGGACTGCTACTGATTTGGTATTTTGTAAAAGGCTTGACCAGTAAATATTTCAGTATTTCATCGGCATAGTCAAGGCCACCTCCTACGTTGTTTCTTACATCAATGATTAAGTTTTTTGATTGCTTTTCGGCAATTTTCTTAAAAATATTCTGAATTTCGCTGTGAAAATTACCATTTTCAAATTCGTTGCCATCGAAACTTCTGATGCGTAACACTGAAGTTTTTGCTGTGTTTTCGCTCAAATAGATGTTTTTATAAAAATCAACATTTCGGATAGGGTTTCGTTCGGCTTCCATTTCTCGTAGGTAAGCCAAAGGCTGGGTTTTCACACTTAGGCTTTTTTCTTCTTTGTTGATTTTTACTTTTAGATGCAGCTCGTCTTGTTCGTCAAAAAACAGGTAAAGTAATCTTCTAAAATTGCGTTGAAGATAATAGGTTTCTACGTCAGGGTTTTGTCCGTCGCCATTTTGAAAAGTATATTTCGAAAGGTTTTTGAGCAATTTAGGCATCGGAATATCTTCGATTGCTGTAATTTCTGTACCTTTTACCAGCAGATTGTTTTCAGATAAATTTCTTGAAACATAAACTTTATCGCCAAAAATTGCCACATCCATTGGCAAAAATTGAGGATTTACGTTGTTGGGTTTAATGAGGCGTTCGTCAACTAAAATAGAGGTATGTCCGCACCGAATGGCACGAGTTAGATTGAGCAAATGGGCAAAAGTTTGTTTCACAGCCAATGGTCGCTCAATTTTATACAACGAATCATAAACCTGCTGAAAACGATTTTGCTCAATAAACTTATAAGGATTGGGGTGAATTTCTTCGATGCGTTCTTTTAGAAATGCCAAATCTGCTCGTAATTCAATAGGGGAGAATGTTTGCCCAAAAATCTTCGTGAAGCTAAAAACTAATAAAAAGAGAAGAATTTTAGGCATTTTAGAATTTGGGCAAATAAGTTTCTTTTTTAACGAAAAATGAATGATATTATTTCTTGACCGAACGTCGGCCGCCATTAAGGCACCGCTCGGCGGTCCGATAAGAAACACTAAGTGTCACGGAGGAAAACCTTAGTGGTTCTTAGAACCTTAGTGGCGGCCGACGCTCGGTAGAAAATCAACTATATCTATCATTTCGCCAAGGATAGGCCGTATTTGAATATCCTCTTTCTTCCCAAAAACCTAATTTGTTTTTTGGCAAAAACTCAATTCTTTTTATCCATTTAGAGCCTTTCCATGCGTACAGTTGTGGTGTAATCATTCGGGCGGGGCCACCGTGTTCTTTAGCTAAAGGTTCGTTGTACACAGTGTGGGCTATCAAAACATCTGGTTTTAAAGCCTCTTCGAGCGAAACATTGGTTGTGTAGGTATCATACCCGTAGCACATGATGTGTGTAGCGGTTTCTTTTGGCTGGACAAGTGCCGCCAAATCAATTAAACGAACGCCTTTCCAAACCATATCCATTTTAGACCACGTAGTGACGCAATGAAAATCGCTGGTGTCTTCTACCTGAGGCAACGCCATGAAATCTTCCCACGTTAGCACAACTGGGTTTTCAACTTCGCCGTTGATTGTCAAACGCCAGCGGTCGAGGCTGATATCTGGGTGATAACCCAAATCAAGCACGGGCCATTTTACGGTAGTTGTCTGTCCAACCGGAAGTTGTGGCATTCCGTGTCGGTTGATTGGCCCTTTTCCCATTGGCTTATCATCAGCCATTGATGGTGTGGTTTTCATTTTATCCTCAAACCGAGCTTTGAGTTTCATACGAGCCTCAATGATTCGGTCGAGTTTGTTTTGTTCTTCCATTATCTATATTTTGTTTCATTACTTAATCAATAAACAGCCAAAGCCGCTATTTAGTTTACCCAATCATAGCCACAAATTTATCAAAGCAGCCTTGCCGATGTACGGTGTGGCTTTAGCCGAATCATCTAGAATAATTGTTGAACCATCTGCTCCCAAATCCCAGATGTTTCCTTGCAGAAAAACGTTTAAACCTTTACTAACACCTGCTTCGTTTTTTGCTCTACTGCCCATTGCGTGTTTTACCCAAGCTTCTCCGAGTGTAAGCTTTCCTATACTTGCTTTAGCATCGGCGGGTGTATCGGCACCCGAATACCCCGTCCATTTTTTATGCCAATTGCCAGTGCCGTTTGAGTAGGAGGGCGTTACGATAAAATCAACACTTTTCTGTTTCAAGACTTTATACGAATCCGAAAACCACGCATCGGCACAGACTAACACGCCCATTCGCCCGATGGAAGTATCAAAAACAGGAATTTCTTCGGGTTTAGCCGGACAAACAAACGATAATTCATCGGCTGTCGGGAATGCTTTTTTTATCAAGTTTGGGTTGAGTTTACCTTTTGAATCAAATACCATTGATGTATTATAAAGCAAACCCTCATTTATTGTTAAATTACCATTTTCAACGCTCGGATTGGGTAATAAAATCGAACCCGCTACGATTGTAATGGCATACTTTGCAGCTAATTCGGAGAAAGTTTTCTGATATATTTTTGCCATTTCAGTGGCTTTCATGGCAAATACTGCGTATTTTACTTTATCTTTTACTGTATCGGGGGCAGAAACCAAAGTTTTCGCAAACTTCCCGATATTATTGAGCACCATTGTTTGCAGACCTTCCTCTAATGTTTTAGCTTCATACAAACTCGCTTTTTCGTTAGCAGCCACTAAAAACGTACCGATGTATTCAGGAAAAACAACTACTGTTTTTTCGGGTATGAGTAGTTGGCTTTTCGTAGCTTCAATCAGATAAAACTCAATTTTTTGCTTAAAGTTGTCTTCTGAGGCATAATCGACTGAGGTCATGAATGCTTGTATGCCAAGAATATTGCCCTTTTCGGTCGAATCTCCGTACGATTCCACTACATCAACTCTAAGTGTGGGTTGTAAGCTTGTGCCTTTATCGGTGCTGGCCCAAACCCAATAAATTCCCACCACAACAATCAGAATGAGCAATATGGCTTTGAAGATTTTTTTCATAAATTCTTAATTTTATGGGCAATTTTCAAAATATTTTGTCAAGATTCCTGAGCCTTTTCTTAATTTTGTTTTAAAATTGCACAAACAAGTACCATTGGGCAACATCAACAATAAAATAATTTTTAAAGAAGACTGGGCATAAAACAATGACAGAACCTTACATTGTCGGTATAACGGGCGGAAGTGCGTCGGGAAAAACATATTTTTTACATCAATTATTAGGGGCTTTTTCGGAAGAAGAAGTGTGTTTAATCTCGCAGGATAATTATTATCGTACACAAGAATTTGTACCGAAAGACCAAAATAACGTAGAAAACTACGACCTCCCCGAAGCCATTGATTTTGAGTTATATGCTCAGCACATCAACGACCTCAAAAATGGTAAAACCGTTCAGCACAAAGAATATGTATTCAATAATCCAAATGTAGTTCCGAAGACCTTGACTTTCAAGCCTGCACCAATTATTGTGGTTGAAGGAATTTTTGTGTTTCATTCACATGAAGTTTCAAAATTGCTTGATTTGAGAGTTTTTATAGATGCTCGTGAACACATCAAAATTAAGCGTCGAATCATCAGAGATAATAATGAGCGTGGCTATGACCTAACCGATGTGCTGTATCGTTGGGAAAATCACGTAGCTCCTACATATGAGAAATACATCGAACCTACGAAGTATGATGCTGATATAATTATCAATAATAACTCGCATTTCGAAAAGGGACTGAACATTCTGACATCTTTCCTGAAAACGAAGCTGCCGTAATTCGTCGTGATAAAGCATTTCAAGAGGGCCTTTTCTAAAAGAATCGGTCCTCTTTTTGTTTGAAAATAGGCACGTTTTTTGCTTAAAATTGGAAAAGTTCGCTATTGAATATTCAATTATAAACAAATGAAACGTATTTTATCCTTCGCATTGGTAGCCGTCATTGGCTCTGTTATTTCCTGCAAAAAAGTTAATGATGAAGGAATAACCCCTCAGCAAACTTCACAGTTAGCTAAATGCCCACTGAAAAATGTTAATACTTCTACCGGAACTACAATTGCTACTTTTGATTACACATTCAACCGTATCAAACGAATCGTTAATAAAGAAGATAATCAAGTAGATGCTGTTTTTACGTATAATAATAAAGATCAGATAGAAAAGATGACTATCTCGAACGGAAATGCGTTGGAGACTTACACCGTGACCTACGTTTATGATGTAGCAAGTGGAAGAATTACTAAAACACGCACAGCTGTAAAGGATTATGAGTTTCAGGTCAATGATTTTGTGTATGCAGGCGATAAACTTACTACTATCAACACAAGTTTGGATATTTTCGGCTATAAAGTAAAAGGTGTATCCCGCGTAGAATATACAAACGGAAATGTATCAAAAGTTTACACTAAAATCGAAGGAGAACCTGAGCTTTTGGCTTATGAAGGTCTCAACTATGATACACGAGCTCAATTCTATCCCGATGGCTATCGTACGATGGCTTTTGGTTTTATAGGTCTTGCCAATAGCTATTTTGCTTTTTTGGGTAAAAATAACCCAACTTCAATTAAAATATATGATGATAATGGCAAAGTAGAAGAGGCCATCGAAACAGTGTATGAATATAACAAAATGGGTATTCCGACTAAAGGAACCAAAACAATCGTTAAAGGTGAAAATACAACTACAAAGACAGTAGCCTACCAGTATATGTGTAATTGAGTTGTCGGAAGATAAACAAAGTCGTCAGAAAAACTGTTATTTTTGCAGTAGCAAATATTCCTATCAGTCTAAATTTTTCTTATGCAAAATATTCTTTTCTGGTTCAGAAACGACTTACGACTTCACGACAATGAGGCTCTCATTCAGGCAACTAAAGCAGGAAATGTTATACCTGTGTATGTTTTTGATGAACGCCAATTTCTTGATACCTCACTTGGTTTTAAACGCACCGGAGGATTAAGAGCTAAATTTCTAATCGAATCCGTAGAAAACCTTCGTACAAATCTTCAACAAATCGGTTCAGATTTAATCATCAGAATTGGTAAACCCGAAGAGATTTTGGCTAAAATGGCAGCCGATTTAAAGGTTGCGGCAGTTTTTGCTAGTAAGGAAGTGGCCCAAGAAGAGACAACTATCGAAGCGAGTCTTTCAAAAAGGCTTAAGCCACTTAATATTGAAATCGAGTTAGTCTGGATTGCAACACTCTATCACGCACGTGATTTGCCATTTCAAATAAATTTCCTGCCCGATGTTTTTACTGAGTTTAGAAAAAAAGTAGAACGCTCGGCCAAGATTCGTTCAACTTTTGATAAGCCCAAGACCCTCGCGAAAGTTGACAAATCTATCGAAAGAGGAGACTTACCCACACTTAAGCAGCTAGGCTATGAGAATAATCTGAAAGCCGACAAACGATCTGTTTTGGCATTTAAAGGTGGCGAAACAGCTGCTTTATATCGCCTTGATGAGTACTTTTGGGATGATGATTTATTGAAAACTTATAAAGAAACCCGCAACGGACTCATCGGAGCTGACTACTCATCGAAGTTTTCGGCGTGGTTGAGTTTAGGGTGTATTTCGCCACGAACCATCTATGAAGAAGTAAAAAAATACGAAAAAGAAGTCACGGCCAATGATTCGACGTACTGGTTGATTTTTGAACTCATATGGCGTGATTATTTTCACTTCATAGCCTTGAAGTTTGGTACCCGAATCTTCAAACCAAGTGGCGTAAGAAACGATTTAATGAAACCATGGAGGCATGATAAAGTCAGATTTGAAAAGTGGGTGAATGGCGAAACAGGTGTGCCATTTATTGATGCAAATATGCGAGAATTGAAACTAACAGGCTTTATGTCGAACCGTGGCCGCCAGAATGTAGCTAGTTTCTTGACCAAAGATTTAGGTATTGATTGGACTTGGGGAGCAGCCTATTTCGAAAGCCAACTCATTGATTATGATGTATGTAGTAATTGGGGAAATTGGAATTATGTGGCAGGCGTAGGCAACGACCCTCGAGAAGACCGTTACTTCAATATTGGCCGTCAGGCTGATATGTATGATAAACAAGGTGAATATGTAAAACTTTGGCTACCTGAATTGAATAAAATTCCAGCTGAAAAAGTGCATTTTGCCGGACTTTTGAATCGTGAAGAACAGAAGAAATATGATGTAACGTTGGGAGTAGATTACCCAAATCCGGTAATTGAAGTAAAGAAATGGTTAAAATCATAGGAAGTTTTTAGAAATCGACATCAAAAATATCCGTTTGCTGAGTTTTTTATCCATTTATAACATTTAGACACTTGCATATCATTTTCAAATCATTACATTTGAAGCAAAATTTAACCAATTACAAAAAAAACGAATTAAAAAAATGAACAAAAGCACACTCATCATCGTTGGTATTTTACTCATCTTCGGTATGTACGGATGTAGCTCATACAACGGTTTGGTAGGAAAAGACCAAGACGTAAAAGGAAAATGGGCAAACGTACAAACACAATATCAACGCCGCTCAGACTTGATTCCGAACTTGGTAAATACTGTAAAAGGTGCTGCCGATTTTGAAAAAAGTACACTTACTGCCGTTATTCAAGCTCGTGCAAGTGCAACAGCCGTAAATATCAAAGCTGACGAATTAACTCCAGCAAATATTCAGAAGTTTCAGGCTGCTCAAGACCAACTAAGTGGTGCATTAAGCCGTTTATTGGTTTCGGTTGAAAAATACCCTGATTTGAAAGCCAACCAAAACTTCTTGGAGCTTCAATCTCAACTTGAAGGAACTGAAAACCGTATCGCAGTAGCTCGTAATGATTTCAATACATCTGTACAAGGCTATAACTCATCGGCACTATCGTTCCCGACCGTAATTTTTGCAAAAATATTTGGTTTTGCCGAAAAAGGATTCTTCCAAGCTTCTGATTCTGCACAAGCCGCACCATCAGTTAAGTTTTAATTGAAGACAATATTGAAAAAATTGAAGATTAAGGAGTAATGATTGAAGATTTTAGAATGATTTTATTACAAAAAATCAACAATCTTCAATTGCTAATCCTTAATCTTTAATAAATAATATCATGGTAGTGGTCTAAGTTTCATTAAATTCAAAGAAAACCATAAAAATGCTTTTGTCAGAAACTGAAAAAGAAAAGGTCATAGCTGCCATCAAGCAAGCCGAACTCAATACTTCGGGCGAGGTAAAAGTGCATATCGAAGAGCGTTGCCCCGAAGCAGACCCGTTTGAGCGAGCAAAGCAAGTATTTCAGTATTTGAGTCTTGACACAACCGCTCAGCGAAATGCCGTGCTATTTTATTTAGCTCACGGCGACCGTAAGTTCGCGGTTTTGGGCGATGTAGGCATTGACAAAGTTGTACCTCCAAATTTCTGGGAAAGTACTCGTGATACTCTTCGTATGTATTTTGCACAAGGTGATTTTAGTGGAGGTTTACAGATGGGAATCAAAGAAGCAGGGTTTCAGCTAAAAAGATATTTTCCTTATCAGAGTAATGATATTAATGAGATTTCGGATGATATCTCCACAGCTCCTATACCTTGATTTACACAAACCTTCTCTCTAACATCTATCCGCACATATTTGACATTAATTCTGGCTAAAATTAAGCCTCTGATTGATAACTAATAATAATTGTGGTTGACCACTAAAACCTTTCGATGCTCAACAGAATTTTCATATTTCTTTTTCTTATTCAAAGTTTTGTCTTTGCACAAGATATTCCGCAAAAGCCAAATCCGCCAAGGTTTGTTAATGATTTGGTGGGCGGCCTATTAAGTCAAGGCGAAATCGACCAATTGGAACGCAAACTAAAAGCCTATAACGATTCCACTTCAACACAAGTGGCCATCGTGATAGTGAAGAGCGTCCAACCTTATGATATTAGCGAATATGCCGTAAAACTCGGCAGAGAATGGGGGATTGGTCAAAAAGGTAAAAATAACGGTGTTGTATTCTTGTGGGCTCCAGGCGATAGAAAAATTTTTATAGCAACAGGCTACGGTGCAGAAGGTGGTTTGACAGACGCGTACAGCAAACGAATTATTGAGCAAGTAGTAAAGCCAAACTTCAAACAATTACGCTATTATCAAGGTCTGGATGAGGCAACAAATAGTATTTTTAAATATTTATCGGGCGAATTTGATGCAGAGCCAACCGAAGAAGGTGATTTAGGAGATGCCATTTTTGCAGTAATATTCTTTATTATAATAATCTTGATAATTTTGTATGTTATTGGCAAAATAAGCGGCGGAAAAGGCGGCGGAAATCGTGGTGGTGGAATGTTTGTGCCGTACACAACTTATACTGGTTGGGGAACTTCATCGGGTGGCTGGTCAGGCGGCGGAGATAGCGGCGGAGGTTTCGACTTTGGCGGTGGTAGTTTCGGCGGCGGCGGTGCTGGCGGAGATTATTAAGGGAGTTTTGAAAGGTATAAAACAAAAAGAGGCACGTGTTGATTATTCTCTGTTAAACAGAAATATCAAACGTGCTTCTTTTATAAATAATCAATTATGAAAAGATATTTCCTTTTTAAGGATGATTCATCTCATAAGTTTTGGGAGATTCACGTTGAAAATAATAAGCATATAATATTCTTCGGTAGAGTTGGTTCAACAGGAACTACAAAGGAGAAGGCGTTTGCTGATAATGCTTCATGTCATTCAGATAGTTTGAAATTAATAAAAGAAAAGTTAAAAAAGGGTTATGTAGAAATAGATAAATCGCTCAAGATAGATGATGCTATTAGTGAAACAACAAATGATAAAATTCTTCATTACTTAACAGTTCTATTAGAAAGTAATACCCAAAAATTTAAATCTTATTCATCTGTTCTGCCGCTCATTACTGAACTTTTTAATTCACTACAAATTTTTGACTGGGATTTATATAAGACTCAGGTTACTGAGGAAATAAAGAAGAACTTTGATGAATGGTGGACTAATCCACAAAAAGGAATAATTGATGAAGTGGCATTATTTTCTATATTATTTGAATATGATTATTATTTACAGAAAGATGTACATGCTCGTGCTTATGGAATTGTTGAATGGGAGGATTTCAAGCCTCATACCAAAAGCTTTGATATGGGCTATGAATATGATTTTGCTAATGGATTTGAAGCTGTTCCTGGCATAACTCTAAATTTTTTTGATAATCTCGAAGTTTTATACTGGGAAAATTTACCAGAAACTATTGATGCTGGAGAACTTTTTTATGCTGAGGGTTACCAAGAAATGATTAAATGCTATGTCTATAATGGCTTGATAGCACTACATAAAGTTTTTGCGGATTTAGATAACCAAAAATTATTTGATAAAATAAATAAACGAAGAGGCTTCATGTTTTTAGTTGGTGAACACGATACAGGAGAGGTTTTTCCTATATATGTGCCATAGTTATTTAGTTGCCACCACAATTCCATCAACTTTAAAACTCTTCTTCTTCCCAATAAACAATTCTTGCCATCCTTCTATTTGGTAATTTGTAAGATGATTTTTATTGAGCGTCATCAAAAGATGTTTCTCTGACTGATACAAATAGTTTTCGGTTTGTAGTAAAGCCTCAATGTGCTTTACGCTTTTATCTTCATCAAAAATAATTTTCAATGATTTTACGGGCAGATTTTCGCTTTCTTTGAGCGTATAAATCGCCATTTGGGGAGTTTCTTCTTTACTATAGCTTAATTGATACGACTGCTTATTTAAATCGGCTTGTAGAAAGAGTTCGAGTTCTTTTTGCCAATCAATTTTATTGGTATTTAAAACCTCTTTCTTTTCTTCAATTACCAAGTTTTTGTGTGTAAGTGGCTGGGTTTTATTCAATTCCGTTATCTGTTGATTCACAATACCTGCCAAATCGAAATATGTTTTTGTAGAATTCTGGTTTTCGGACTCTGTGCATCCGATTATTAATAAGCTGATAAAGAGCAGTTTACGCATTGTGAATAATGGAAAATGAAGAATGTATAATGGGTGAATATCAATAATCTCTGTTAGTGTTGAAAACATAACATTTTTCAAGGGCTTTGGCGTTCCTGTACCCCCTAAAAAAACTTAACCCCACCGCTATCGAGAGCAGTGGGGTAAGCGTCCATCTATTCAACCCTAACCTATTAAACTATGAAAACTTAATATTCTTCTTGAAAGTTGAGTCTTAGCGACCTAACATTTCGATAGCTACTGGAGCTTCGGCCTGCTGTGTGTCTGTTGACTCAACGTTTGATTGGTAATTCCATAAAACTTTAATTACCGAGGCGGTTGTTGTTACTTTCTGCTTCCAAACCTTCGCTTCACTGCCACGTACTTTATTGAGTTTTACTTCGATACTTTCAACTGCTTTAATAAATGCTTCTTTCTTGTCGGCACTCAATGTCATGAATTTAGACGGAGAGGCATTATATAAAGTCACTACTTCTGTGAAAATATTCCAATCATTTGTCTTAACTAATTTTTTCGCATTTTTTGTCATAAAATTTGCGAAATTTGCTTCAGCACCTCTAACTAAAATTACTTCGTTTTTGGCTGAATCACGGTCATTTGCTTTAACAATATTTGCAGTAGTCAATAATGACCCGAATACCAATGCAAATATAACAGATTTAAATGAATTTTTCATTGTTTTGTCTTATTTTCCTTGTGGATAACGATGCAAAGGTATAAGGAAAAATAATACAATCCAAATATCGTCTACAGTCAATAACAGAATATTGTTCTAAAAATATTTGGACTTTTCTAATATTGCACAAATTATAAGTAAATTTTTAACAAAAAAACAAAATAAAATTCGTATTAAAAAAGTGCAACTTGTATTTTATTCTAAAAATAACAAATGTGAAAATTCTTTAAAAAGTACAATCATTCGTTGTAAAAATTCATTGTTCTCTCTACACCAATTGTGCAAAAATTCAAAATTATTTCGCCAACACGGTCTAATCTATCGACAAGCTGAATCATTTCGTCGTCGTTGAA
This sequence comes from Emticicia sp., assembly GCF_049241225.1. NCBI lineage: Bacteria > Pseudomonadati > Bacteroidota > Cytophagia > Cytophagales > Leadbetterellaceae > Emticicia > Emticicia sp. The sequence continues at coordinate 5,442 of NZ_JBMLRC010000054.1, read as the reverse complement.
GGCTTTTAACACATATTCTACTTGTTTGCCCGCATGAAAATTATTCCCTATTCCGAACCTCAATCGGTTATAAGCATTTGTACCTAACTTCTCTTCAATATTTCGTAAACCGTTTTGTCCACCGTGCGACCCTTTGGTCTTTAGGCGGAGCTTTCCGAATGGCAAAGCGAGGTCGTCGCATATCACCAAAAGGTTTTCGGTCGGAATTTTCAGGGCCTGTAACCAATAATTAATGGCATTGCCACTGAGATTCATGTAAGTGGTTGGCTTGATGCAGTAAATCTGTTTTCCTTTATACTTAAACTCGGCCGTGTAAGCGAGGCGTTCCATCTTAAATGAAAAGCCTTGCTGAGCCGCCAGCCTATCGAGAGCCATAAAGCCAACGTTGTGTCGGGTGAGTGCATATTCTGGACCGATATTGCCAAGCCCAGCTATTAAATATTTCATAATACCTCTGTTTGTAAATAATTTTTGTGCAAAGTTCATAAAATTAGCAGAATTAGTCTATCAATTTATTAGATTTACACCCAGATTTATTTTAATTTAAAAACCTTTCCCGATTTGTGGCAGGAGTATGAACCGACTCATTCTTAGTAATCCTTTACTTGATATTACACTCAATCGTTTGTGCCAACAATTGATTGAAAACCACGGAGATTTTTCGAATTCAGTAATCTTGGGGCTGCAACCACGAGGCATTTATTTGGCCGAACGCATCACCAAAAAATTAAGGGAAGAAACCAACATTGATATAAAATTGGGGTATTTGGATGCTACTTTCTTCCGCGATGATTTCAGAAGAAGAGATACGCCCCTAAAACCCAACGAAACCAAAGTGCCTTTTGTGATTGAAAACAAAAAGGTGATTTTGATTGATGATGTGTTGGCAACTGGCCGAATGGTTCGTGCGGCAATTGATGCCATGCAAGCATTTGGTCGCCCCGAAAAAGTAGAACTTCTGTGCCTAATCAACCGCCGCTACGAAAGAGATTTGCCGATTCAGCCCGATTATACGGGTATGCGTGTAAATACGCTTGATACGCAGCGTGTATTGGTAGAGTGGAAAGAACAAGGCAACGAAGAAGATAAGATTTGGTTGATTGGTTGATGTTTTGGAATAAGATTTGTGTAGCTACAAACAAAAAATGCAAGAATAATGTCGAAACAACAAAAACCAGCTAAAAATATTTCTCAAAAGCCTATTACTAAACCTCAAAATGTTGTTGCAGCTCAACCTTCAAAAGACATTCGTCCAATTATTTGGGTGGTAATTTTGGTCATAGCTACATTCGTGGCCTATGTTGGAGCTTTCAAGAATGGTTTTGTAGAATGGGACGACCAACATTATGTGACAAACAATGATTTGGTGCTAAATCCGACGGGAGCCAATATAAAAACGTTGATGGGGCGAATCGTGGCTCTCAACTACCACCCTATCACGATGCTTTCCTTGGCATTGAATGTGATTTTGTTTGGCAAAGGAGCAACTTCTTTCATTGTTACGAATGTCATTATTCATACCATCAACACGGTTTTGGTTTTTAAATTTATCCAAAAACTCACCGAAGGTAAAAATATCGTAGCTTTTCTGACGGCTTTGGTTTTTGGCCTACATCCGATGCACGTAGAGTCGGTGGCTTGGATTGCCGAGCGTAAAGACGTTTTATATGTTTTCTTCTTTTTGCTTTCGTGCTTATCTTATCTCAGATTTCGTAGAGAAAATAATAATAAATGGTTGATTATTAGCCTCTTGCTATTCGTTTGCTCGGCTTTATCGAAAGCAATGGCTGTACCTTTACCTGTAGTTTTATTATTGATTGATTATTGGCAAGGCCGAGAATGGCTTTCCATAAAAAACTTGCTCGAGAAAAGTGCATTTTTTGCGGTTGCTCTTTTCTTTGGTTTGATGTCAGTCAATGTGCAGGCTGGTGGAGATTTCTATGGTTTGCTCACGATGACGGATAACCATAAAGCACTTTCTAGTCCACCTTTTTCGGGTTTGGAGCGAATCGCCTATCCGATGTTTGGTTATTTGAAATATCATTTGATGGCTATTTTGCCTTTTGGACTTTCTAATTTGCATCCTTATCCAGTTTCGGGAAGTGCCAGTAATCCCAAATATTTTTTGGCGATTGCGTTCTTCATTGCATCAATCGGTATCATGATTTGGTCGTATAGCCGTAAGAAATACATTTTCTTTGGTTGGGGCTTTTTCTTGGTTACCATTTTCTTAGTATTACAGTTTTTATCGGTTGGTAAGGCGTTTATGGCCGAACGATACTCGTATTTGCCTTACGTAGGTTTATTTTTTATGATTTTCTACGGAATTGATGAGTATCTCAAAAACAACAACTTAGTATTGATAATTGGAAGCATTTTTGGCTTTATTTGCTTAGTTCTAACTATGCAACAGGTAAAAACTTGGAAAGATAATTTTAGTTTGTGGAGCAATGCTTATGAGCAATATCCTGACGACAATAGTATTTTGGAATCAATGGCCGATGAGTATGGCCGACAAGGACAATATGATAAAGTGCAGGAGTTTGGTGAAAGAGCTTTAGCAGTAAACACCAATAGCTATCATACTTACGAGATTTTGGCCAACGTTTATGCTTTGAAAAAAGATATTCCAAAGTCATTACAAATGTACGATAAGGCAATCGCTCTCGATTCTACCGTAGGAAATGTGTATTTCAATCGAGGAGTAACACTCGTAGAGAGCAATCCAGCAAAGGCGATTGAAGATTACAATAAATCAATGAGTTTGCCATCGCACGATAAGCTTTTCAAGATTAGAGGAGCGAGAGCTTATGCGTATCTAAAACTCAATAAATTTAAGGAGGCCATCGAAGATTATACGTATGTGATTGAAAACATTGATACAAACCCTTCGACTTACTACACCGATAGGTCGATTGCGAAGTATAATCTGAATGATAAAGCTGGGGCAATTGCCGATTTGAAACAAGCTGTTTCGCTCGATCCATCGAATCAAATTGCACAAGAAAACTTGAAATTAATTTCTGCTCAAAAATAAAAATGAGTGCCCCCAATGGTGGCACTCATTCTGTTTTCAACCGTTAAACCCTACTACTCAAATATAGGCAGTAGAATGTCTTTTGTAATCTTTTCTCTTAAATATCACGCTTATAATAAGAGTTTTATAAAGAATTACGTTTTTCTTGTGTCCATGGATTATTAAATATTTTTGATGTCTTTTTTTCTGACAATAGAGTTTCAAACTGTATCTTATTTCATATACGCCTGTTTGAGATTTTTGGATTTATAAATTATAAAAATTTGTAGTATTGCTTGGGGCTTTGATCCATAGTTATGGCATGGTTGTTGAGAAAGTTTTTATAGAATGCTTTCCGTATTACTATGAAAAAAAATATTCAAATTCTTTATTGTCTGATTTTTTTCTTACTTCCTTTTCTTGGGATTGGACAAGTACCAACTGAAAATGCTTTATTGTGGGAGATTTCGGGAAAAGGGCTGCAAAAATCTTCTTTTTTATACGGAACAATTCACGTAGTTTGCCCAAGTGACTTAAGTTTTTCGGAAGAAGCAAAAAAAGCGTTTAACGCCTCCGAACAACTCTACCTCGAACTTGACTTAGATGACCCCGAATTAGCCATAAAAATGCAACGCTCAATGGCGAGCCAAACGCATCTGAGAAATCTACTAAAGGCCAATGAGTATGAGCAACTGGAGAGTTTTTTTAGAGAGCGAACGGGCTATTCGATTGAAAGTTTGGGCATGATTAAACCTTTTTATTTGCTTTCATATACTTACTCTCCAATGATTGGCTGCAATCAGCCCATTTCGGTTGAAAAGGGATTGGCAGAAATGGCTTACATTCAAAATAAAAGCATATTCGGACTTGAAACTTTGGCAGACCAACTTTCGGTTTTTGAGAAGATTTCGCAGCAAAAACAAGCCAATATATTGTTGGGTTGCATAAAAGATTTCGGTAAAATGCAGGAATCGTTTCAGACCTTGCTGAAAGATTATAAAGAAGAAAATCTCAATGCTTTAGTACGCACCTCGCTTGATTCTTACTCGGCACGCTACGAACACTTACTTCTGGATAGAAGAAATAAACGTTGGTTGAAGAAAATAGCCAAAATTAGTGCAAAAAAATCTACATTCTTTGCCGTTGGAGCGGCTCATTTGGCTGGCGAAAAAGGTGTAATTAATTTACTTCGTAAAAAAGGTTATACTGTTACGGCCGTGATGACTCAAACTCCTGAAAATTCTTTAATTGTATCGGCTAAATAATCAATTTGAGCATTTGTATGCCACGAACTCAATACAATGCGTGTATTGGGCTTTCCTGTTTTGATTGGATACGCAAAACTGTAAATAAAGATGCCTTTCTGAAACAAAAAATCGTAGAGGTCGTCTCGTAAAGAATAATAAACTGGGTAGTTTTTAATAAAATTAAATAACGACAGACTATCAGATAATTGAGACAAAAAACGATGGATATTATCCTTTAGTTTTTGTTGGTTTTTCTCATAAATTTCATCAGCGTGCATGTAGGCGTATAGATAAGCAGGTGTAATCGGTGAGCAGGAAGCAAAAAAAGCAGTGTATCGGAGCGTATGAATAAAATCTTTATCAGAAAAAACTACTCCGCCCGCAATGCCCATGGCTTTGTGTAGTGAACTAACTACCACGAGTCTTACATTTTCGTTGACAGTTATTTGCTTAAAAATCCCCGAACCGTTTTCTCCCGTAATTCCCAAACCATGCGAATCATCAATAATAAGTGTTATTTTCTGATTTTTAGGTAATTTATTGGTCCAATCGAAGTGATAAGAACTTAGTTTGATTGCATCGCAAGAATTACAAACAATGACTGAGTGAGGGGCGTTTTTCTCCGAAACTTCTTGACAAATGTTGCTTGCCCAAACCTCAAAACTGACACTGGGTAAACTTATATTAGGCTCATGAAAATTGGCCGAATGGCTACTGGGAGCATAAAAAAACGTTGCATTCTGCGTTTTGAGATATTGTGCTACTACTTGCCCCGCTAACATTCCTGACGATACCGTTAGGGCATTTTCTGCCCCAACCCAACGAGCCATTTTTTCTTCGGCTTGGTCGTAAATATCGAGTTGTAGATTTCCGTTGCGAGAACTCCCAAACGACATTCCATAATGATTCATACCCTCAATCAATAACCTTTTGAAGTCAGCATCTTGGTTCATGCCTAAGTAGGCCGTGCCGCTATAAAAATCGTATTCTTTTCCCCCGAGTAAGATTTTGTTGGATGGTAATTGGCTGATTATGAAATCGTTTGGCATTTTGGTTTTGATGAAGTTTTCTCAAACGTGAAATTAGCTTTTTTCGATGATAAATCTAAAAAGGTTAACTTATACAAATGAATTATTTTCAACTCCCTTTCGTTGAAAAATTAAGTATAATTCACAAAAG
>NZ_JBMLRC010000053.1:6078-16447 GCF_049241225.1 Emticicia sp. | reverse complement strand
ACCCAAAATATGTCAGCCCCACTCGCCGAAAGATTACGCCCCAAGAAATTAGATGAATACATCGGGCAAGAACATATTTTAGGTAAAAACAAACCTCTTCGCACTGCCATTGAGGCCAATCTTGTGCCGTCGATGATTTTGTGGGGACCACCAGGCACTGGCAAAACTACACTTGCTTTGCTCATTGCCGAAGCCACCAAACGCCAGTTTCATCAACTCAATGCCGTGAGTTCGGGTGTGAAAGAATTGCGTGAAGTTATCAGCAAAGCTTCGGGGCTCTTCCCTCCTATTGTGTTTATCGACGAGATACATCGCTACAATAAATCTCAACAAGATTCGCTACTCGCAGCCGTTGAAAAAGGACAAATCACACTCATTGGAGCAACGACCGAAAACCCATCTTTTGAACTCAATAGTGCCGTACTTTCTCGGTGTCAAGTCTATATTTTGGAGGGTTTCGGACAAAAAGAGCTCAAAGAACTAACCGACAGGGCTTTGCGTGAAGATCTGGTTTTGAAAGAAAAAAACATCAAAGTAGAGTCGTATGATGCACTCATGCGGGTTTCGGGCGGCGATGGGAGAAAGCTCTTGAATCTGCTAGAATTGATAACTTTTTCGTATCCACCCGATGCCGAGATTATCATTAACGATGATTTGGTAGAAGAAGTTGCCCAACGAAACATTGCTCGCTACGATAAATCGGGCGAACAACATTATGATATTATTTCGGCATTTATCAAATCGTTGCGAGGCTCTGACCCAAATGCGGCACTTTATTGGATGGCTCGCATGATTGTGGCCGGTGAAGACCCCGAATTTATCGCCCGAAGAATGTTGATTTTGGCTTCGGAAGATATTGGCAATGCCAACCCGACGGCCGTGATTATGGCCAATAATTGTATGCAAGCCGTAAAGGTAATTGGTTATCCCGAATGTAGAATTATTCTTTCGCAAACGGCCATTTATTTGGCAACTTCTCCCAAATCAAATGCTTCTTACGTGGCAATTGATGCCGCAATTGCTTTGGCAGAAAAAACGTCTCATTTATCCGTTCCGCTGGCTCTTAGAAATGCCCCAACTAAGCTCATGAAACAAATTGGCTACGGCAAAAACTACCAGTATTCGCACAATTACGAAGGAAGTTTTGCAAAACAAAATTTTTTACCCGATGAACTAAAAGGCACAAAACTCTACGAACCAAGCAACAACGCCCGTGAAAACGAAATCAGACGACAGCTACAAACTTGGTGGGCAGAGTGGTATGGGTATTAGGAGTCCGCAGTCAATAGTACACAATCAACAGAACCATCCCCGACAACAAAAGATATTATTTCAGATTAAGTAATTAGTGAAAATCCGAACTCTTCCTAACTACCATTTCCGTAGGAATTTTGATGGTCTTGAGTTGCTCCGAATAATTTGATTTTCTTTCTATCGAATCAAGTAATAATTCGGCAGCGGTTTGGCCAATCTCGAAGGCAGGTTGCACGATTGTACTCAACGAAGGGGCTAATAAATGAGCTACTTTCAGATTCGTAAAACCAATAAATGAAAGTTCTTCAGGAATCAGAATGCCTTGCTCTTTTACTGCCGAAAAACAATCTAATGCCAGCCTATCACTCGTAGTAAAGATAGCATCAGGTTGCTGCTCCTTGAGTAAATTAAAGATTAGCTTTTTTGCCTCTTCGGGTTCAAATCCACAATATTTTACCAATGATTCGTCGTACGGAATTTGGTGTTTTTCGAGGGCTGCTTGGTAGCCCATCAAACGCTCTTTGGTGATTGATAACAACGACGGACTCGTAATATGAGCAATCCGACGACGCCCCGATAAAATCAAATGCTCGGTTGCTTTATATGCTCCATCAAAATTATCAGCCACTACTTTATGAGCATCTATTTTATCAGAAACTCTATCAAATAATACTAAAGGCAACTTTTTCCCTTGAATTTCTTGCAGATGCGATACATTATTGGTTTGCCCAGAGAGCGAAATCAGCAAGCCATCGACCTTTCGAGCAATAATATGCTGGATGTTAGTCACCTCACGTTCGTACGATTCATGACTTTGAAAAATAACAACATGATAACCTCGTTTATTGGCTACATCTTCGATACCATTAATGGCCTGCGAAAAGAAATGATTAGCGATTTCGGGTACAATTACGCCAATGGCTCTACTTTTATTTTCTTTTAAACTTAGGGCAATCGGATTGGGCGAATAATTGACTTTCTCGGCATATTCCATTACCAATCTCTTCGTTTCAGCATTGATTTCGTAGCTTCCTCGTAATGCCCTCGATACGGTCGAAGTCGAGAGATTTAATGCTTTAGCAATGTCTTTTATCGTAACGGTTTCCAATCTTTAAATCTTATTAAAGTACAATTTTATCTCTTTCTATTTCTACACAAGATGCACATAAAAATAGTATATAAAAAACAAAAATCAAAGTTTATTTGATTCAGAACAATTCAAAACCAATTTTTGGCAACGTTCCCGATAACGATTGCATAAAGATTGTCGGTGAAATACTTGCTCATAAAATTTTCTTGTTGCATCTTAGAAAAGTCAAATATAAACAACATTAAATACTATAAAAGACTTTTCAAGGAATTTTACATATTTTGGTCATTATTATACAAGAAAAAACAAAAACGATACATGTTTAGCTTAGAAGGGAAAACCGCACTCGTAACGGGGTGCAATAAAGGCATCGGAAAAGGTATAGCTATTGGTTTAGCAGAAGCAGGTGCCGACATCATTGGGGTTTCGGCAAGTATCGAATTAAGTGGTAGTGAAATCGAGCAAGAAGTAACCGCCCTTGGCCGTAACTTCAAAGCCTATCAAGCTGATTTCAGCGACCGAGACAGCCTCAAGGCATTTATTGGAAAAGTGAAAAACGATTTTCCTGTAATTGACATTCTAATCAATAATGCTGGCACAATCATGCGAAACCCCGCTGCCGAACATTCGGACGAATATTGGGATAGAGTAATGACTATCAACCTTGATTCGCAATTTATTTTAGCCCGTGAAATCGGGCGAGATATGATTGCTCGTGGCTCAGGGAAAATCATCTTTACGGCTTCGTTGTTGACTTTCCAAGGAGGCATCAACGTACCAGGCTACGCCGCCAGCAAAGGTGCAATCGGTAGCTTAGTAAAAGCACTAGCCAACGAGTGGGCAGGTAAAGGCGTAAACGTGAATGCCATTGCTCCTGGCTACATTGCTACTGACAACACCGAAGCACTCAGAAACGACCCCGAACGCAGCACTTCGATTTTAGGCAGAATTCCGGCGGGTCGTTGGGGAGAGCCGCAAGATTTCAAAGGTCCAGCCGTGTTTTTAGCATCATCGGCATCAGATTACGTACACGGAACAATCTTGACCGTTGATGGCGGATGGATGGGGAGGTAATACCCCCCCGCCCCTAAAGGGGAGCTTAAATTACACCAAAACGAACGAATTATATAATTAACAATAAAAAAAACTCCCCTTTAGGGGATGGGGGTATGCAAACAAGATACGAAAGTAGTCCAAAAGAAACGGCAGGAATGAACACCGCCGAATTACGTAATAATTTTTTGGTAGAAACATTATTTACTGCCAACCAAATCCATCTGACTTATTCGCACTACGACCGCATGATTTTGGGCGGAGTAATGCCAACAACCGAAACTTTAACGCTGGGTACTTACGAAGATTTAAAATCGGAATATTTTCTTGAAAGAAGAGAGTTGGGCATTATCAACGTAGCAGGCGATGGAAAAGTAACAGTTGATGGTCAAGAATATCTTGTAAACAAATTAGATTGTTTGTACGTAGGCAGAGGAGCAAAAGACATCACTTTTAGCAGTATTAGTGCCGAAAACTCAGCTAAATTCTTTGTTCTTTCTTGCCCTGCCCACAAAGAATATCCAACTCAATTAATGACGAAAGAAGCTGCTTCGCCTGCCCACATGGGTGCGGTAGAAACGGCCAATCAGCGTACAATTTATAAATATATTCACCTTGACGGCATCAGAAGCTGCCAATTGGTGATGGGCCTTACTGTTTTGCAAAACGGAAGTGTTTGGAATACGATGCCATCGCACACACACGACCGCCGTATGGAAGTTTACTGTTATTTTGATGTACAAGAAGGGCAAGGCGTGCTACATTTGATGGGCCAACCACAAGAAACTCGTCATCTGTGGGTGAGCAATCATCAAGCTATTATTTCTCCTCCGTGGTCGATTCACTCAGGATGCGGTACTACTAATTATTCGTTTATTTGGGGAATGGCAGGCGAAAACCAATCTTTTGCCGATATGGATTTTGTGGCCATTAATGAGCTAAGATAACCTATTATTTATTTACTATACAATTACTTGCTATTGATTTTGGCAGGTTTTGGCCCTAAAATTCACCCAAAACTTGTCAAAAAACCAATAGTTTGATTTTCTATTTCTCTATTTTTTAAAAATCACCTAAAAAAACCTTTTGTTAACTTTACAATGAAAAAATTATTTATTCTACTGCTCTTGACGACCGTACAGGTAGTGATGGCACAAGCCCAAAAGATTTCGGGTAAGGTGACAGACTCCAAAACGGGTGAAGGTTTGCCGAGCGTATCAGTTATGCTCAAAGGTACTAAAACAGGTACTACTACAAATGCAAAAGGAGAATTCTCGTTGTCTGCCGACAAAAAGAATGGAACTTTAATTGTTAGTTTGATAGGTTATGCAATCAAAGAGGTTGCGATTGGTAACCAAACTAATCTTGAAATCGAATTAGACGAAGATACGCAAACCCTCAACGAAGTAGAGGTGGTAGCTATTGGTTACGGTGATGGCGTTAGCCGTCGTGACCTCACAAGTTCGGTATCGTCGGTTGGTTCAAAACAACTCAAAGATATTCCGATTACGAATGCAGCTGAAGCACTCACTGGCCGCTTGGCGGGTGTGCGAGTAACAACCTCAGAAGGTGCTCCAGGGGCTGATATTCAGATTCGTGTGCGTGGTGGTGGTTCAATCACACAAGATAACTCTCCGATTTATGTAGTTGATGGTATTCAGGTAGAAAACGCACTTTCGTTTATTTCTCCGCAAGATATCGAAACAATTGACGTATTGAAAGATGCATCTTCAACTGCCATTTACGGTGCAAGAGGTGCCAATGGTGTGGTTATTATCACAACAAAATCTGGTAAAGGCGGCAAAACTACGGTAAGTTATAATGGTTCGGCGGGTGTGCGTGAAATTTTCAAAAAATTAGATGTTATGAGTCCGTATGATTTCGTACGTTGGCAATACGAAAGAAGCCGTGGCGATATTCCAGCCGAAACAAGCTTTACGAACCAATATGGTACTTGGGAAAACATCAATCAGTATAAAACCGTTGATGCAATCGACTGGCAAGAAGAGGTTTTTGGCCGCCAAGCAGGATACCAAAATCATAATTTAATTGTAAACGGTGGAAATGCTAACACAAGCTACAACTTGAGCTTAACTGCTAATCAAGAGCAAGGTGTATTGCTCGAATCGGGTTTCAATCGTTATTTGGCTACTTTCAAAATGGACCACAAAGCCAGCGACAAACTCAAGGTTGGTTTCAATGTTCGCTACACTGACCAAGTCATTAGCGGAGCAGGGACTTCGGGTAGTGGAACAAAATCTACGAACCGTTTACGTCACTCGGTGCAATACCGTCCGTTGTTGATTGGGGTAAATCCAGAAGTAGATGATTTCGACGAGAATCTTTATATTTCCTCAGGAAACTTAGTGAATCCAATCTTGATGACGCAAGCCGAATACCGCAAAGCATACACAAAGGCCATCAACTTGAGCGGATATTTTAGCTACAATATTTTGAAAAACTTGGTGTTCAAATCAACTATTGGTATCGACAACAATGACACAAAAAACAACCAGTTTTTCAGTAAAATTACAGGAACAGCTCGCAACTTTGCCTCGCTTCCAGTAGCTTCGATTTTCCAAGGAAATGCCGTAACCATCAATAACTCGAACACGCTTCAGTTTACTAAAAAATTCAATAAAGTACACGATTTCAGTGCTTTAGTAGGCCAAGAGGTTTTTCAATTAGTAACCCGCAGCACTACTATCGAAACTCGTTATTTCCCTGCTGATATTTCTGCCGACCAAGCATTGGCCAACATGGGTCTTGGTTCACCACCATCGGGTGCAGCACAGGCTCGTCCAGCATCAAACGAAACTCCACCCAACCGTTTATTCTCGTTATTTGGTCGTGTAACTTATGGTTATGCTGACAAATATTTAGCTACGGTTTCGTTGCGTTCTGACCGTTCTTCAAAGTTCAATTATCAAAACGGTGCATTGGTTTTCCCATCGGGAACTTTGGCTTGGCGTTTCTCTGAAGAAAACTTCTTGAAAGGAAATAAATTTATCACGGATGGTAAGTTGAGAGTAGGTTATGGTGTGGCAGGTAATAACCGTATCGGCGATTTGCTTTATCAACAACTCTACGGTGTAACGGGTGAATATGCCCTCAACCACAACGTATTGCCAGGTTATGCTCCAGTAGCATTAGCCAACCCTGACCTCAGATGGGAGTCGAATATTTCACAAAATATTGGTTTAGATTTATCTTTCTTGAATAATCGTTTCCAATTGACACTCGACGCTTACAAAAATAAAGGTCAAGATTTGCTTTTGGCGGTGGCTATCCCTCCTACTTCGGGCTATTCTTCTCAAATCCGTAACTTGGGCTCGACCACCAATCAAGGGGTTGAATTACAATTAAATGCCTACATCATCAAGAAAAAAGACTTGACTTGGAATGCTAACTTCAATATCTCGAATAACAAAAATACAGTAACTAGCCTCGGAACAGTTTCGCAGCTAACTCGTAACTCTGGCTGGCAAGGCTCAGATGGTACTGACGATTTCTTGGTAAAAGTTGGTCAGCCAGTAGGTTTGATGTACGGTTTCGTAACTGATGGTTATTACAAAATCGAAGATTTTAACTATAATCCAAACTCAACAACTCCGACTGGATTCTATACTTTGAAGCCAGGTATTGCAGTAAACGCTGTTTACGGAACACCACAACCAGGTATGTTGAAATGGAAAGACTTAGATGGTGATGGCCTCGTAACGGCCGATAAAGACCGTACGGTAATCGGAAACGCCAACCCGAAATTTATCGGTGGTTTGAATAATCAAGTAGCTTACAAAGACTTCGATTTGAGTGTTTTTGTGAACTGGGTTGTTGGAAACGATATTTATAATGCCAATAAAATCGAAATGACCGACGGAGCTTTTCCGAGTTTGAATATGCTCAAATTCATGGAAAACCGCTGGACAAATATCAACGATAAAGGTGTAGTTGTAACTGACCCAACCGAATTAGCAGCTATCAATGCTAATGCCACTATTTGGTCGCCTGTGCGTGTACAACGCTACTGGTTACACTCGTGGGCAGTTGAAGATGGTTCGTTTTTGAGAATCAATAATATTACTTTGGGTTATTCATTGCCAAACGCAGTATTGAAAAAAATCAAGATTTCAAAATTGAGAGCTTTTGCAACGGTCAATAACTTGGCGACATTCACGAAGTATTCGGGCTATGACCCAGAAGTAAATACTCGTCGCTCTGACCCACTCACACAAGGTGTTGATTTTGCGGGTTATCCTCGTGCAAAAACTTGGGTAGCTGGTATCAATCTAACGTTTTAAAAAGCCCCTCCCAACCTCCCCAATGGGGAGGAGAAAAGAGAGCTAAGAAACATAAACAAACATTCATGCTCAATTAAACACCCACCAAGCATGAATTAAACATATTAATCAAAGTCCCCCCATCGGGGGTTAGGGGGCTATTAACAATGAAAAATATATTTAAAAAAATAACAATTCTTGGTTTATCACTCTCGATGACGAGCGTGGTAATCAGCGGTTGTAAGGATTTCTTGGAAGTACAGCCAAAATCGCAGGTGAGTATTTCTGATGCGTTCTCGAATGTAGCCAATGCTACAAATGCAATTATTGGTGTCTATGACGAACTCATGGGCGATAACGGCTACGGAATCCGTATCAATATGTATTATCCGTATGACTCTGACGAAATGATTGTTTCGGGAAATATCGATAACGGTCGTCGTGGAATCGGTCGTTATCAATTATTACTCACCAATGCCGAACTTCGCAATCCATTCTTGCAACTCTACCGTGGTGTTGAAAAAGCCAATCTTTGTATCGAACAAATTCCGCAGATGGCACTTTACAATAACGGAACTGATGCTGAGAAAAAAGAACTTCGTCGCTTGCATGGCGAGGCACTTACACTCAGAGCTCAATTTTTGTTTGAGTTGATAAGAAACTGGGGCGATGTACCGGCTCCATTTACGCCTGCCTACAAACAAACCGACTTGTTTTTACCACAAGCCAACCGTGACGAAACTTATGCAAAAATTATCGAAGACCTAAAAGTAGCAGCAGACCTTTTGCCGTGGAGAACCGAAGCAGGTCCTAGAAATGAGCGTATCACCAAAGGAGCCGCAAAAGCTTTGCGTGCAAAATTGGCGATGTTTAGAGGTGGTTTCTCACTCAGAAGTAGCGGTAAAATGGAGCGAAATGCCGATTATTTGACCTACTACAAAATTGCTCGTGACGAATGTGCCGATTTGATGGCTAAAAGAGGCGAACACACGCTCAATCCGAGCTATGAAGATATTTGGAGAAAACTCACTTCGTTTGTTTATGACCCACAAGGAGAGATTATTTTTGAAGTTGGTGCAGGTGGCTCAAACTCAAACTCTGATAGCCGTATGGGTAACTACAATGGCCCATCGGTAAATGCCGCTTCACGCTTCGGAACTGGTGGTGGTGGTTTATTGGTGCTACCAAACTACTTCTACGCTTTCGACTCAACCGATACTCGTCGTGACGTATCAACCACTTTTTATGCCATTGCGGCTACCAATATCAAATCGCCAAGAAGATTGGGCGAATTGACCGATGGTAAATTCAGAAAAGACTGGCGTGTGCCATTGTTGCCAGGAACTGCCCTAAACGTAGGTTATAACTGGCCAATGATTCGTTTCTCTGATGTATTATTGATGTTTGCTGAGGCCGAAAACGAACTCAACGGAAACCCAACTGCGGCAGCAATTGCGGCTTTTGAAGAAGTTCGTAAAAGAGCATTTACCAATAAAAACAGCCCAGCTATTGGTAGAACTCCAACAACCAAAGATGCCTTTTTTGATGCAATTGTCAATGAGCGTTATTTAGAATTTGGTGGCGAGGGTATCCGCAAGTTTGACTTGATTCGTTGGAACTTATTGGCTACGAAAATTGCCGAAACTCGTACCAGAATTGCTGATATGAAAGCAAGAAGAGGAGCATACGCAAATGTTCCGCAGTATCTTTTCTGGAGAAATAATGGAGAAGAACTTCAATTCTTGAATTCATTCTATCGTGCCAATACAAGCACTACCGCTCCAACAGGCTGGACAAGACTCGATTGGGCTCAACACCTAACAGGAAACCTAATTGATGCTTTACCACTTGACCAAGCTATTGCTCGTTTCTTCACCACAGGTAAAAGTGAGCTTTTCCCTTACGACCAAGCAACAGTTGATGCTTATCAAGGAAAATTGAAGCAAAATCCAGGGTATTGATACCCCCACCCCCTAAAGGGGAGTCTTATTTTTTAACTTTTCCTTACATCTCGGTAGGTCAAATTTTCTATTGAAGATTAAGGATTACAAATTGTTGATTGAAGATTGTTGAAGGTTCGCTACTGCGATTAATAAAATACCATCAATAATCTTCAATCAGTAATGCTTAATCTTCAATCAAAAAAACAAGTTTTTACGACAATGCTATATAAAATAATCATTTTAGGGTCTATCTTAGCTGTTTCGGCTTTGGGTTGTCGTGCAACAAATATAGTTTCGCCAAGCACCGATAATACTTCAGTTGTAATATCTAAAGATTCGGTAGCCGAACGAATGCTACTTTACCAACGCAACAACGGTGGTTGGCCACAACCAGGTGGCAATGCCATTGATTATTCAAAAACACTCTCTGAAACACTCAAAACCACACTAAAATCAGAAAAAAACAAACTCGATGCTTGCATCGACGACCGAGCTACTACTACCGAAATTAAAACGTTGGTTTCGACTTACAAGAAAACCAACAACCCCGAATACTTAAAAGCCGCCGAAAATGGCATAAAGTACTTACTTACTGCACAAAATCCTGCTGGTGGCTGGGGACAATTCTTCCCTGACACAAGCAGTTATCGCAAACACATTACCTACAACGATAACGCCATGATTGATGTAATGTGGGTAATGAAATACGCTTCGGAAGGCACAAATGATTTTGAAACGATTGATAAAAC
>NZ_JBMLRC010000053.1:0-5978 GCF_049241225.1 Emticicia sp. | reverse complement strand
TACGACCTCCAAACCAATAAACCCTTTTTCGTAGGCCGTGATAGTATCGCTAAACCAACATTAGCCGAAATCGAAAACGAGCGTCGCATTGGCTATGCCTATTATGGCACTTGGCCAGCTAAATTCCTTTCAACTGACTATCCTGCGTGGGTAGCAAAATGGGGAAAGTAACACAAGTTTCCAACTTGTGCATAACAAAAATCGTTCTATGAAAAAAAACGTATATAAGAAACAAGTTAGAAACTTGTTCTACAAAAAAAGTCTCATTTTTGCCATTTTATTAATGAGCAATGCCCTCTTTGCTCAAAAAATAACCGTTGCACAAGATGGCACAGGCAAGTACAAAACTATTCAAGAAGCAATCAATAGCCTTGATACGGTTTCGACCAAACAACGTACAATTTTTATAAAAAATGGTGTTTATCGTGAAAAATTACTGATTACTAAGTCATTTTTGAAGCTACAAGGTGAGTCGGAAGATGGGGTAATTATTCTCGCTACGCTCCCACGTGATGTTTGGCGTTGTGAAAACAAAGACGATTTCGGTGCTGCTACTATCAACGTAAAAGGCCATGATTTGGTTTTCGAGAAGCTTTCAGTAATCAATGATTACGGCTTCAATGCAAAGGAAGATACCACCATCGTTTGCACCAACGAAGCTGGCAATAGTCAAAGCACCTTACCGAGAGAAGAAGGTGAAAAAGCTGGTAAAAAAATCGTCAGAAAAGATGGACATCAGTTTGCGTTTCGTTCGTTTCCTGGAGCAACTCGCTTGAGTTTTATCAACTGCACATTCAGAGCAGGTGGTGGCGATACCGTTAGTCCGTGGGACGTTGAAGGTGGCTTGTATTATTTCAAAAATTGCACGATGGAAGGCCACGTTGACCTCTACTGCCCCAGAGGTTGGGCTTATGCCGAAAACTGTAAATTTGTTTGCCACAACATGAATGCCGCCATTTGGCACGATGGTTCTAATTACGAATCATCGAAGACGGTGCTGAAAAATTGCACTTTTGAAGGCGACAAAGGCTATAAATTGGGGCGTTTTCACCGTGAAGCACAGTTTTATTTGATTGATTGCAAGTTTGATGAAAACATGGCCGATGCCGAAATTTACCAATCATCAACCACGCAACTCAAATGGGGAAAACGTGTCTATTATTACAACTGCCACCGCAAAGGAAACGATTTTGCGTGGTATGGGAATAACCTAAAAATCGAACCAAAAACGATTACAGTTGATTGGACTTTTGATGGAAAATGGAATCCTGTAAATAAATAATATATCTGATTTTACGCATGAAAAATAAAAACCTATACCGTTTATTGCTATTTACTGCCTTGTTTTGGGCAAATTCGGCTTTTAGTCCGACCGAAGAAAAGCCTCGTATTTTCTTGATTGGTGACTCAACTTGTGCCAATAAAAATCCTTATGACGCACCCGAAACTGGCTGGGGACAAGTATTGCCAGAGTTATTTACGAATGCAGTAGAGATTCAAAACCACGCTGTCAATGGTCGTAGCACAAGAAGTTTCCGCAATCAAGGTCTTTGGAAAAAAGTACAGGACCAACTGCATAAAGGCGACTACGTTTTTATTCAATTCGGGCATAACGACCAAAAAGAATCGGACACAACTCGCTACGCAGCGGCACAGACCGATTACCGCAAAAACCTGATTCGCTACATCGAAGAAACGCAAGCCAAAGGAGCTACGCCTGTGATTCTTACGCCTGTGATGCGTAGAAAATTTGATGAGAGCGGAAAATTTGTTGACCAGCACGGCGAATATCCTGTGGTTGTTCGTGAAGTTGCCAAACAATACAACATTGCGTTGATTGATATGCACGCTTCGAGCCAAAAAGTGATTGAGCAACATGGCGTTGAAGGCTCGAAAAAGATTTTTATGAATGTTGCGGCTGGCATTTATCCAAAATTCCCGAAAGGAATCGAAGATAATACGCATTTTACAGCCTACGGAGCAAGATTAATGGCAAATTTGGTAGCCGATGGCCTCGTAAGTACGGGAAATCCATTAAGAAATTTCTTAAAAAAGACCGAATTTAATGATAAATACGCCTACGAATTACCGATAACCTATCGACCAGTTTTCAGAAAAGATACTTTCAATATTGCACGATACGGAGCAAAAGCCGATGGTCTGACTGTCAATACAAAAGCTATCAATCAAGCCATTGAGCTTTGTAATGCTGCTGGTGGCGGAACGGTTTTCGTACCAAAAGGACTTTGGGTAACGGGCCCGATTGTGTTGAAAAGCAACGTAAATCTTCATCTCGAAAAAGGAGCGTTGCTTCAATTCAGTAAAAATTATGATGATTACCCAATCGTGCTGACTACTTGGGAAGGGCAAGATTCTTACCGCTGTCAAGCACCTATTTGGGGCGTTGATTTAGAGAATATTGCTATTACGGGCGAAGGCGTACTTGATGGCGGTGGCGATGTATGGCGTGCAATCAAACGAGAAAAACAAACGGCTGGGCAATGGGCAAATTTGCTAAAATCAGGTGGTGTGACAGACGAAAAACAAAATAACTGGTATCCATCAGAAAAGTCGTTGAAAGGAAACATGATTCCGAATGCAGGTAGAATCTTGAATGGCGTAAAACCAACGCCCGAAGAATTGGCTTCGTACAAAGATTTTCTTCGTCCGAATATGTTGAGCTTGACACGCTGTAAAAATATTATTGTTGAGGGTGTAACTTTCCAAAACTCACCTGCTTGGACTATGCACCCCCTACTCTGCGAACATATTTCGGTGAAAAACGTAACGGTGAAAAATTATTGGTATGCTCAAAACAGCGATGCCATTGATTTGGAATCTTGCCGAAATGGCATTTTAGAAGGCTGTACTTTCGATACGGGCGATGATGGAATTACGATAAAATCGGGTCGTGACGAACAAGGACGTAAACGTGGCGTGCCAACCGAAAACTTTATCATCAAAGATTGCATCGTTTATCATGCACACGGTGGTTTTGTGATTGGCTCAGAAATGTCGGGCGGTGTACGCAATATGTACATTTCGGACTGTACTTTCATGGGTTCGGATGTGGGCTTACGCTTCAAAACTGCCCGTGGCCGTGGCGGAGTCGTTGATAATATTTATGTGAATAACATCAACATGACCGAAATTCCAGGCGAAGCAATACTTTTCGATATGTATTATGCCACAAAAGACCCTGTTCGTGCTGATGGCGGGGAAAACGAATTGCCTGTCATAAAACTTGAACCACTGAATGAAGGCACTCCACAATTCAAGGATTTTTATATCAAAAATATCGTGTGTAAAGGTGCCGAAACGGCTATTTTGATAAGAGGTTTACCCGAAATGTCTATCAAAAACATCAATATCGAAAACGCCATGATTGAGTCGAACAAAGGCTTGGTATGCGTAGAAGCTGAAAATATTTCTTTGAAAAACGTTACGCTTTTGACCAACGATAAAACAGTTATGCAAGTACAAAACAGCAAAAATGTTGTGCTGAATAATATCCAATACGGTGCTGGTAAAGATGTGTTGTTGAAGGTAATGGGCGATAAATCTGATGGCGTTAAATTGCTAAACACCGATACGAAAAAAGCCAAGAAAGACATTGAATTGGGCGTTGGCGTGAAGAGTAAGGTTGTGAGCAAAAAATAAAATTAATTACTACTTTCTTTAATCAAACAAAGGTCTTAGGTTTCTAAGGCCTTTTGTTTTTAAAGCTTGATTTAAAATTATTAAAAGATTTTCTTGTATTGAAATGAGTTTCTTGGAAGGAATGAAAAAAACAAATAGAATTTACAAAAGGTTAATACTCAAATATTTGTGTAGCCCAATATTAAGATTAATTTTGTAAACTTCAAGTTATCAACGAACTCCCAAGAATCCCATTCTCAAATGAAAAAACTTTTATCTCTTCTTTTACTTATCATTGCTCCTTTGTTAATCTTTGGGCAAATTTCAATTAATAATTTCCCCTACTCACAAAATTTTGATGCTATTGGTAACACTGCAACGGCAGCCTTACCAACTGGATTTAAGTTAGGAGCAAACACTGCCGATTTTACGGCCGCTGCGAATACAGTCGCTACAACTCAAGCTGGAGGAACTTCTGGTGCAGGTGCGTTGACTGGTACTTCTACAGGCGGAGCATATAATTTTGCGGCTGGCGTTACGGCAACTACTACTGATAGAGCCGTAGGTTTTCTAACATCTGGAGGTTTCACAAGTCCTCGTGATATTTTCTTTGCATTTACCAACAATACAGGAAATGTTTTATCAACCTTGAATATCACTTTTGACTACGAAAAATACCGTACAGGTTCAAGAGCATTTGATTGGACTTTTTTTCATGGCTCAACAGCCACAAGTGTAAGTACAGCCGCAACTGATGGAAATCAGAGTTATGCTGCTGACGCTGCGAATGCAGTTTTAAATCCTTCAACAAGTATATCGAAAACTATTTCACTGACTGGTCTATCTATCGCTAATGGCACTACCTACTACTTAAGATGGAGATATACTGGTTCGGGGGGCTCAACCAATTCTCAAGGTTTAGGAATTGACAATATCGTTATTTCTTCAACTGTTTCTACAAACCCATCACTTTCGGCAACACCTACAAGCATTTCTGGTTTAAATTATACCGAAAGTAGCGGTCCTTCGGCTGCTATAAGCTACAATCTTTCAGGTATAAATTTAACGCCAGGCAGCGATAATATTACGGTTACAGCACCTGCTAACTTTGAAGTTTCTACAACAGCTAATGGTACATTTACCGATAATTTATTGGTGCCATACACAGGCGGAGCTTTG
This sequence comes from Emticicia sp., assembly GCF_049241225.1. Taxonomy (NCBI): domain Bacteria; kingdom Pseudomonadati; phylum Bacteroidota; class Cytophagia; order Cytophagales; family Leadbetterellaceae; genus Emticicia; species Emticicia sp. Next base: position 1,160 of record NZ_JBMLRC010000053.1, on the reverse strand, counting down.
GCTACTACTCCTATTTTTGTTCGTCTGAAAGCAGGTCTTACCACTGGAAGTTATGGAGGAGTAAGCACTTTTGTAACAAACACTGGTGGTGGAGCCTCTTCGGCAGCAAATGTGGCTGTAACAGGTACAGTTAATGCACCGATTGGTAGTTTTACGCCCATCGGTACGGCTCGTACACTTGCTCAAGGCACAACCGTAAACATCGCAGGTAGAGTTACGGTTGCTCAGCAATTCGGTGGTTTACAGATTTTTATTCAAGATATTACGGGTGGTATATCGGTTTTTAAATCTACTGGAAACATGGTGCAGGAAAATAGCTTGGTTATTGGTGATTCAGTACAAGTTACAGGAACGTTGGCAGCATTTAATCAACTTCTTCAAGTAAACGTCACGCAAATCAACAAAGTAGCAGCTACTTCTTTTATTCCAGAGCCAAAAGTTATTACCTCAACTCAAATTTTAGATAACGAAGGGCAATTAGTACGCATCAATGATGTAAACATTCCTTCGGCTACTTTTGCGGCTCAGACTAACTATACTTTTACACCAGTACAGGTGAGAATCACGCAACAAACCAATACTGCTGGCTATACAAATCCATTGGTAGGCACATCGGTTGTGGCAGGAACAGGCTATGTGATTGGAATTGCAGGAAGATTCAATACTTCTGCACAATTATTGGCTCGTTTAACGACTGATATTGTAAGAACTGGTGACCCAGCTCCAGGCAGCACTGATGCCGACTTCGACAGTGAATCAACACTTGATGTGGCTTGTTGGAATATCGAATGGTTTGGTGCAACTGGCAGCGGCTTTGGCCCAACCGATGAGGCACTACAACTACAAAATGCCAAAACCGTAATCAAGACCATCAATGCAGATATATTTAATGTAAATGAAATTGCCAATCTTACGGCATTTAATACCTTAGTTACTGAATTAAACAACGAAGGTTTTGCGTATTCGGGTATTTGTAGCTCTCGCCTGTCTAATAACGATAATGCAACTGGACAAAGAGTCTGTTTTCTTTATAAAACCGCCTTGTTTAGCAATGTTACAACCAAACATATTTTTGAAACTCTTGATGACGCGTTAGATGCCGCAAGCGTTCCTGCGGTATTAAACTCGTTTCCTGATGCCGATAAAACTCGTTTTTGGGC
>NZ_JBMLRC010000052.1:3788-5020 GCF_049241225.1 Emticicia sp. | reverse complement strand
TTTTATTTTGTAATTTGTTATTTTAGTACAATGAAAAAATACTTTTGTTTTTTGCTGTTTTTTAATACAATTTGTGTATCCGCACAAATTGTCAAATTGCAACTTCTTAGCAAAACAGATAATGCACCGATTCAATATGCTTCTGTAATATTATTAAAGTCAAAGTTTGGAATGTACTCTGATGAATTTGGAAAAGTTGAAATTGCTTTACCACTTGATGATTCTTTAGCTATTTCTTGTATTGGATACGAGACATTAACATTGAGTACAAAAAAGATAAAAAATCACTCTGAAGTTTTTCTTCAGCCAAAGTTTTATGAGTTAGGAGAAACGGTTGTTAAGGAAAAAAAAGAAAAGTATAAAGTCTATAAAGTGGGAAGTTACTGGGACAAACAAAAGAGATATTTAAAACCCGTAATAGGGACTCAATGGGCGATTCTACTTAAAAACATTTATCAAAGAGAAGGAAATATTGACTCAATATTTTTGAAATTTTTGAAAGGAAGTCAAACGAAAGACTCACGAATAATGATTCGTTTATACACAGTTGATTCTGGCTGTGATTGTCCAGGAATAGAAATTCTTCAACAAGCTATTGTCAGAGATATAAAGCCACATCAATCCGATGTTACAATTAACGTACTTGATAAAAATATTAAATTTTCTAACGAAGGAATCTTTATCTCGTTAGAAATACTGGGTTTTGTCAATAATGGAGTTTACGAGCCAATAAAGTTTGGCTATAATGTTGAACCAGTGCTTGCTTTATCGAAAGAGTCATCCGAATATGATAATTGGGTTAAAACTCCATTTAAGAAGCAATGGGAGCGATTTTTTGTGAAAAATAAACTAATGTTTGGGGCAACAATTTTCTATTAACCTTACTTCTTCTTCAAAAATGGGTGCAAAACCACTGATAGTAAAATCAAAGCACCACCAATATAAAAGCCCGAAGTCATTTTTTCGCTTTCGCCAAAGATAAAATAGGCCATAATGATGCCATAGATTGGCTCCATATTGATAGAAAGATTGAGTGTAAATGCCGAGATTTTTTTGAGCAAGTGCATCATTTCGATATACGGATAGACCGTACAGACCAGACCCAAAATTCCAACCCAAAGCCAATCGTAATGAGTAAGCGTAAGCTGAAAATGTTCATTGGGTAGGGCAAGGATAATGAGAGGAATGTAAATCCACATAGCACCAAATGCTCCGACCATTTCGTAGAAAGT
>NZ_JBMLRC010000052.1:0-3688 GCF_049241225.1 Emticicia sp. | reverse complement strand
GTAACTAAACTCACGGCCACCGTGGAAGCACGAGCCGAACCAAAAAAACATATCCAGTGAAACGACATAATTGCTCCGACTCCGAGTAGAGGTAGGGCTTCTTTCCACGAGACTTTTAGGTTTTTTTTCTGAAACTGGGCCACAATCCACATGCCAGATGCCGCCAGTAGGGTGCGATAAAACACTACGCCCAGCGAAGACACCTCAGTTAGTCGACCCAAAATGGCCGTAAAACCGAGTATAATGACAATGAAATGAAGTTTTAGGTAATCTTTAGGTAGAGGTTTTGAATCCATGAAGTGGTTTTTTGTGCAAATATAGCACGATTAAATGATAAGATTATAAACAAATAAAACGTGCCACACTTTCAAGCATGGCACGTTTTGCTGATTTCAAACAATCGTATATTTTTATTCGATTCTACCTTTGATGGTATTAATCACGCCATCAATTCGGCTTCCTCCAATTTTTTTTTTCGACGTTCCTCACGTCGTAATAAGATTCTTTGTTTAAATCTCATCCAACGCTCATACAAAGGCGATTCCGTCAAGAAATCCCACTCGTCTTCTTTTTTATTTCCAGCTTCTTCTTTCTTTTTAGCCTCAACGGGGTCGAACAACATACCCGTACATAAGCAGTGCTTGCGATTGGTGCGGGTAAGCACATCGTAGTTGACGCAGCTTGAACAGCCTTTCCAGAAAGCATCATCGGCAGGTAGCTCGCTGAACGTAGTTGGTTCGTAACCCAAATCAGAGTTGATTTTCATTACGGCCAAACTCGTAGTTAGACCAATGATTTTTGCATCGGGATATTTCTTGCGTGAAAGCTCAAATGCCTTTTGCTTGATGCGTGTAGCAATACCACTCTTACGATGCTCTGGATGCACAATAAGACCCGAATTGGCCACAAACTTGCCGTGCTCCCAAGTTTCGATGTAGCAGAAGCCTACCCATTCGCCCGTATTGGTTAGAGCAACGATGGCTTTTCCCTCATCCATTTTTTCTATCAAATAATCGGGAGAGCGTTTGGCTATACCTGTGCCACGAGCTTTGGCACTTTCGGCCATTTCATTACAAATAGTTTCGGCCAAATAGTGGTGACTTTCGTTAGCTACTTGAACAATATATAAATCTTCGGATGTGATTGCTGAGTTATTCATCGTCATTTATTGGGCTTTCCCTCAAACGGAGACGCTGTATCCTAAATGGTTTTTAAATGAAAAAAAAGAAAACTTTTGATGAGAAGGGGTTTTGCTACGAGGGCAAAACAATTACTGCCTGATATTGAAATATCGGAATCGTCGAACTGGCGATATGGGGAGTCTGATGTGCATTTGCTTAAAACAGGATGCAAAGATGTTTCGTTTAGTAATAATATCCAAAGAAACTGCTTAATATTTTTGTTTGCATCAGAATAACGAAGGGCTTTTATTTTTAGTTCGTGCATACAAAAATTTTTAAGAGAGACTTCACTTTGAGCGAAGCCTTCCTTTTGATAACTTTGAACAAAAAAACTGATTTTCATTTGAATACTCGACTCGCTAATTTTCTTTCGATAGCTCTGCATCCGTTGTTGATGCCTACAATCTTATTTTTATTGCTTTTGTTTATTGCTCCTACACCCTTGGGGGCGGAGTCGCTCGAAACACTCATGAAGTTGGCCGTGGTGGGTTTTGTTTTTATTTACACATTTGCTTTACCCGCTTACTTTGTTTATTTGCTGAAACGCTGGGGAATGATAAGTAGCCTAAAACTCGAAAATCTAAAAGACCGCCGATTGCCATATTTTGTTACGGCTCTGATTTACACGGCTTTAGGATATTTTCTCTATTCAAAAAATTCGATGCTTTTTCCGTGTGGGTTTATTTTGTGGAGTATCGCAGCTGTTATTTTGTGTGTGGGCATTATTAGCCTTTGGTGGCAGATTTCGGCTCATGCGGCGGGCGTGGGTGGCATGATTGGGGCTTTGGCCGGTATATTAGTGCAGTTTGGTGAGCATAGCCTTTTCTTTCCTTTACTCTTCTTGATTATTCTTGCTGGCTACGTTATCTCGGCACGTTTGGCTCTTAATGCTCATACGCCCGCACAGGTTGGTGCTGGCTTTCTACTTGGTTTGGGGCTTAGTTTGGCTTCGATTTATGTGTTGTTTTGAGTTTTTATATATCTCTCCTATATTTTGCCCTGAAAGGGCTTCAATAAATTAAGATGGGGCATCGCCCTATCAGATAGATATATCTCAAGTTCTTCTGCCCTGAAAGGGCGAAGGAATTGCTACCGAAGCTTGTTTCGCCCTTTCAGGGCAGAGGAACTTAGAGAATGATAAACTGAGAAAAGGGCTTTGCCCTTTCCTAAATGTATTAATACCCTTTCAGGGTAATTTTTACATAGCTTTAATGTGTTTAACCTGATTCTACACTTAAATTTCTTACTTTTTCGAAACAATTTTCAAAAATGTTTTACGTTTCGTGCAACATTTTATTTTTGGTTGCGTCATTTGATTGTAACTTAAAACACTAAACTTTTCTGACAAACACTATATTCATTAACAAGCACTTCGACTTGGTCGAGCGATGCAAGCGTGGCGAGAGTAAAGCACAGTATGAGCTGTATAAGCATTACTCAAAGGCTATGTTTAGTATCTGTATGCGAATACTCAACCATGTAGGCGAGGCCGAAGATGTATTGCAAGAGGCTTTTATTGATGCTTTTGCCAAGATTGGAGATTTTCGTCAGGAATCGACATTTGGGATTTGGTTGAAGCAGATTGTTGTCAATAAAGCCATCAATCAGATTCGTGCCAGAAAGGTGCAGTTTGTGGATATCGAAGAGTTTGACGGCGATGAGCAAGACATCGCCGATGTACAGGAAAGTTCAGTAAACGAAGACGACGTCAAATTTGAGGTTGAACGCATCAAACGAGGAATGGAACAGCTACCCGAAGGTTTTAGAGTAGTATTATCATTGTATTTGTTTGAAGGCTACGACCACGAAGAAATAGGTAAGATTTTAGGTATCAACGAATCTACTTCTCGTACGCAATACATGCGTGCAAAGAAGCGATTGTTGGAAATAATAGCCCCCCGCCCCTAAAGGGGGGCCTTTGTCACAGTAAAATAAAGCTCCCCTTCAGGGGCGGGGGCATCATTAAATTCCCCTTTAGGGGTTAGGGGTGTTATTATGGATAAATTAGAAAGATTTGTAAGAGATAACCGTGAGGCATTTGACGACTATGAGCCGTCGGCTGACTTATGGAAAAAGATAGAGGCAAAGAATGTTCATGCCAAGCCAGCAGGTAAACTCGTGAGTTTGCAGCATTGGATTGGCAGTAAACCAAAATTTGCCTTAGGAATGGTGGCTGGATTTGTGATGTTTTTGATGATGGGCTACTTGGTTTATAATTATGCCAAACCTGCATCGCAGAATCCTGATATTATGGCTTTGAGTCCGACGTATGCAAAAGAACTGACGCAGTTTACGTCGTTGGTCGAAGCAAAGCGTGAAGAATTAAAAACAATAGAAAAAGAAGACCCAGAACTTTATCACCAGTTCGATACCGAGCTGACAGTTTTGGACCAAAATTATCAAAACCTCAGAAAAGAATTACCCAAAAATCCTAATCAAGAGGAGTTGTTAAAAGCAATGATTCAGAATCTTAGCATGCAGATTGAATTATTGAATCAGCAATTACA
>NZ_JBMLRC010000051.1:43271-51932 GCF_049241225.1 Emticicia sp. | reverse complement strand
CGCCAACCTGTTATTTGCTCATAAATATTTACAAAAACTTCTCTCTTTGCCATAAATTTTCAATTTGATTGAATAAAAATACTCAATATCGAATTATATTTTGATTAAGTTATTTAGAACTATTCTAAATTAAATACACTTCATCTATTTCCTCTGCTTTGGGCAAACTATTTATTGGATATTGTCGTAGATAATAATGAAAATAGAGCAACAAGTAAAAGTTTGTCAAATAACCCAAAACTTGTCATTTAACCCATTTTTTTCTGTCAATTAATTAAATACGATACTTTTGAGCCATCATTAGACTAACGAAAAAATAGGCTTCAAAATACTTTTAGATTTTTGTATTTTTTTAAGTTGAATTCGAATTAAACATTAAATTAATTTAGAATGATTCTAAATTAAAAAAACTGATAGAAATCATATCCATCGTAAGGATTCTGACCGTAAATTTGCAAACTATTTTAGAAAAGATGCACGGATTATTTAAAGCAATAACGATTTCGCATAAAAAAGCCCCTTTACAACTAAGAGGCCAAATTGCACTTAACGAAGAAGAATCTAAAGCTTTGATGCTAAAGATGCGTGAAACGTTTGATGTTTCGGAAGTGCTTGTGCTTTCTACCTGCAATCGTACAGAGGTTTATTACGTTTCAGAAAATAATTTAGGTGAATCGATTATTCGATTGATTGCCAGCCAAAAAGTACTCAACTCAAACGCAGTTCTCCCATATTTTGAGATAATCGACGACCACAACGAGGCCGTAAGGTATTTATTTGAAGTTTCGATGGGCTTGCACTCACAAGTAGTCGGCGACTTGCAGATTCCGAACCAAGTAAAACACGCTTACCAATGGGCAGCTGATGTACAAATGGCTGGGCCGTTTTTACACCGTTTGCTCCACACTATTTTCTTTACCAACAAAAAAGTAGTTCAAGAAACTTCGTTCCGTGATGGAGCGGCCTCTACTTCTTATGCAACCGTGGAAGTAATGGAAACTTTCTTACCGCTTTTGAGCAATCCGAAAGTTTTGGTAGTTGGTTTGGGCGAAATTGGTGAAGATGTATGCCGTACTTTAGCTGATAAAGGATATAAAAACATCACGATTACGAATCGGACTTTAGAAAAAGCACAAAAACTTGCCAACGAATTGGGCTTTGAAGTAGCTGATTATCAATTTGTTAATCAAAATATTTTAGATGCCGATATTGTAATTTCATCAGTACGTTGCGAGTCTCCGATTATCACGAAAGAAACATTGAAAGATAAAACGCTTGCCGTAAAATACTTGATTGACCTTTCGGTGCCAAATAGCATTGCGACTGATATTGAGGAAGTTACGGGCGTAGTTGCTTACGATTTGGATACAATTCAACGCCGTGCCAATGAAGCTCTTCAACGCCGTATGGAAGCGATTCCGCAAGTGTTGAGCATCATCAGCGATGCGATTGGTGAATTCAATAATTGGTCGCAAGAAATGATTGTTTCGCCAACGATTCAGAAATTGAAAGGGGCATTGGAACAAATCAGAAAAGAAGAAATGGCTCGTTTTGTGAAAGAACTTTCGGCCGAAGAAGCAGAAAAAATGGACAAAATTACGGCCAGTATGATGCAAAAAATCATCAAATTACCAGTGATTCAGCTAAAAGCTGCTTGTAAACGTGGCGAAGCCGAAACTTTGATTGATGTATTAAATGATTTATTCAATTTGGAAAAACAAACGGTGTAGTAAAACAATTTTCTAAATTGTTACAAAATATTGAAAGGCGTAATTTCTGTAGGAATTACGCCTTTTTTGTGGTGTCTAAGATTTCAAGCATTTTTGCATCATCAAAATCCTTTTCTTCCCAAATATCATCCATGAGCGTATCGGCTTTTTGGGCATAAAACCTTGCTATAAGTTGCTGTAACTCATAGGTCTCTTGGTCATTTATTGGTTTTTCGCTAAAAAAACGTAATAAATGCACTTGTATCGGGCTTAGTTTTTGTGCAACACTCGCCATAAAATTTCTGTTTTGATACACAAATATATGAAAATCAGCTTAGGATAATTGTTTGTAATAACGTTTTCAGACCAACGCATAAGATTTAGGGTAAGCCTGAAAGGCTGTCATAATTATAGAAGAAGAAATGAATCCGCTCATTCACAAGAACCCTGAAGGGGTGATATTTCACCCTTTCAGGGTTCAGATTTATTGATTATGACTGTTAATTATAATCATATCATCCTTTCAGGATTATTGTGCGTTGACTGACAATGCTTTAGCATTTATCATTCCTGTTACAAAAAAACTACTACAAAAAAGACGTAAATAGCCTGTCTCATCTCAAACGAGTTTCTTTTCGCATATAAAACATTCCTATAATATTTAAAACACCTTTCATGTACCTCTCTCTTTTTTCCTCCCCAATTTTTTTCTACATTTCGTAAAAATTCAACCTTCTATCAGCATGAACAACTCTCACGACAAAAAACAACAAAACTCACGCCGTAATTTCCTCAAAAGTAGTGCTTTAGCCTCCGCAGGTTTTATGATTGTACCTCGCCATGTATTGGGCAAAGGCTTCGTAGCACCGAGCGATAAACTCAATATTGCGGCCGTTGGCTGTGGCGGAAAAGCCGATTTTAATATTCCGCAGGCCTATAACAATGGCTCTGACAATATAGTAGCTCTTTGCGATGTTGATGACCGACAATCAGCCAAGTTTCGAGCAAAATTTCCGAATGCTCCGTATTTTAGAGATTACCGAAAAATGTTGGAGTCGGAAGGCAAAAATATTGATGCCGTAATCGTGACTACGCCCGACCACATGCACTACCCGATTGCGATGTCGGCGATTCAGTTAAATAAGCACGTTTACGTAGAAAAACCTCTCACCCACGATATTTGGGAAGCTCGACAACTAACCGAAGCAACGGCAAAATATAAAGTTGTAACGCAAATGGGCAACCAAGGTAGTAGCAGTAAAGGCACAAGAATTACGGAGGCAATCATCAAGAATGGCACAATCGGTGAAGTACATTCGGTGGAGGTTTGGACAAACAGACCAGTTTGGCCGCAGGGTGTACAATCGCCTAAAGATAAAGGCGAAAAACAGCCAATTCCGAATGAAGTTGACTGGAATTTGTGGCTCGGCACTGCACCAATGCGAGACTACCACGAAGCTTATATGCCATTCCGCTGGCGTGGATATTGGGATTTCGGTACGGGAGCTTTGGGTGACATGGGTTGCCACTTCATGGATGTCCCTTTCCGTGCCTTGAATTTGGGCTATCCAACTTCGGTCGAGTGTTCGGTTGGACAAGTCTATGCCGATTTCTTCAAAGAAGCATTTTTCGATGATGTTTGTCCGCCATCGGCATCTATTCACCTCAAATTTCCGAATCCAACGAGTACAAACTTTAAAGAAATCAATCTTACTTGGAATGACGGTGGTATTCGTCCGAGACTTCCCGAAGGCTGCGATTATGATAAAATTTTTACGAGCATCGACGGTGGCGTGATGTTTATCGGAACAAAAGGCGTACTGGCTTGCGAGATTTTTGGCGATAATCCGAAGGTTTTCCTCAACGGAAAATTTGAAAACATAAAATTACCCGACCCAATACGTCCAGTTGTGGAAGGCAATGTAAACGGCCACCAACAACAATGGGTAAAAGCCTGTAAATCGGGTTTTGGCACTTATACAAGTTCGTCGTTCGACCAATCTGGGCCATTGACCGAAACTGTTTTAATGGGAAATTTGGCCGTTCGTTCGTTTTTGATGAGAAATTCAAAAAATAAGTTTATCGGCAGAAAAAAACTCTTGTGGGATGGGAAAAATATGAAAATCACCAATTTTGATGAAGCTAATGCTTTCGTGAAACGAGAATATCGTGCGGGCGGTTGGATTTAACTTCATATAAACAACGTCGGCATGGCTTTGAGCCATGCCGACGTTAAAAAAACCTATTTCTCAATTCCTACAACCTCACTTTCACAGCCAACAAGAAATTTGTACCTGCTTGCGGATAATAGAAGTTTTCGGTAATTATCTGTCTATCAGCAATGTAGCTGTATGTGTAGCCATTCGACTCATATAAATGATTAAAGATATTATTAACTAACAAATTGAAAGTCAACTCTTTAAATATCGGGCGGCGTTCCGCCTTGGGCTTGATAGAATAACTCGCTCTAATATCATTCACAAAAAACGCATCAAGGCTACGATTATCGTCCGATGTATTATCCATAAATTGTTTGCTTACGTATTTTGTCATTAATGCCAGTTCAACGTTTTTAGTAGGATTATACGAAAGTTGCCCGCCCGCAATCAAATTTGGCGAAAACGAAATATCAGTTTTTGATAAACTATTGATTTGGTTCGCATCGCCATCATAATTCACAATTGTTTCCGTGAAATTCTTTATTTTGTTTTGGCTGAAAGTGGTGTTAGCCGATAACGCCCATTTAGACGCCAACTTCCAGTTCGCCATCAACTCCAAACCAGCACGATAACTTTGTGGCACATTTACTCTGATTGCATTTCCAACATCATTGACTTGTCCAGTCAACACCAACTGATTTTTATAATTCATGTAATAGAAATTTGCATCAAAGCTCAATTTTTGTCCAACCGTGCGATAACCGATTTCCAAATCACGCAATGTTTCAGCCAAAGGAGCTTGAGCATTATCCACAAAATCTTGACGGCTCGGTTCTTTATTACCAACTGCATAAGAAGCATAAACCGAAGAAGTTTTACTCAATTGATAATTCACGCCAAATTTTGGATTAAAAAACTGATAATCAGAACCTTGCGTAATGTCAGTTCGGTCGTCGTTCACGCCTTTTATATCATAACTAACAGTTCGGTATTGCAAATCACCAAAGAAATTCAAGGCTTCTGATACTTGATAATAAGCTTTTGTGAAGATATTAAAATCGGTTTTTATCGAATTACTTTCGTACCAACGATAACGAATATTAGAAGTTGAAGCATTTCTTGCCCAAATAATCTCGCCAAAATGGTCACCATCGTATTTATTCCAACCACCACCGATATTGGCCGAAAACTTCTTATTAGAGTTATAATCAAGCGAATATGTCACGCCATAAAAATCATTATCAAGCCATTTTCTACGCACTAAATCGGTTCGTTTGATGGTATCTCTGCCAATAATTACATTTGGTAAACCATAGTTAGCAAATGACTGACGCTCACGGAATTGCTCATAAAAACCTCTTCCTTTTGTATAGAATAAAGTTGGATTGAACGTCCAATTTTGATTGAGTTTAAAGGAAGAAATCAACTGATAATTATCTTGTTGATAGTCATCTACCTGATTATCATATGTATATGGATTAAAAGTGCGGTTAGTTTTTAAAAATCTTTCAGGAACACCTTCCCAAGCTTGATACGTTTTTTCTTTTCCCGAAAAAGCATTGAATCTTACGAAATTATCTTTGCCATAATAGCCAGCCGACACATAAAACGATTTCAAATCAGAAGAAGCACGGTCGATGTAGCCATCAGAAGTAATTTTTGACAATCTGGCATCGACAACAAAATGATTATTTAGCAAACCTGTACTCGCCATCAAATTGGTTTTCAGCGTATTGAATGAACCAACCGAAATATTGGTTTCGCCAAATGCATCTTGCTCGTAACCTAAAGTGTTGATATTGATACTCGCACCAAAAGCACCTGCACCGTTGGTCGAAGTTCCTACGCCACGCTGTACTTGAATACTCTGTGCCGAAGAAGCAAAATCGGGCATATTCACCCAAAAAGTTCCTTGCGATTCGGAATCATTGTAAGGAATTCCGTTGAGCGTAACGTTGATACGAGTCGGGTCAGTACCACGAATCCTGATACCCGTATAGCCTACGCCCGCACCTGCATCAGAAGTTACTACTACTGAAGGCAACTGATTGAGCAAAAACGGCATATCTTGGCCCAAATTTACTTTTTTGATGTCTTTTTGATAGACGTTCGTAAACGCCATACCAGTTTTCTGATTGGCACGAGTAGCACTTACCACCACCTCATTGAGCTGTCTGATTGAAGTAGAATCTTGAGCATTTGCAGTGAGTAGCAGGAAGTAAGCAATTGACAGTAGGCAGTAGGCAGGTTTTGAAAAAAAACTGTGGACTGTTGACCGCTGACTGTTGACTGAAAGAAATGTTGTTAATTTTTTCATTGTTTTTGAAAGTTTTAACAACAGGAGAAAGGAGCAAAATCCTGTCGAAACAGCATCAAACGCACGAATAAACCGCAAGCTTGCTGTTTTGATTTGACAAAATTTTAAATTGAATAAATTTGAGCACAATTTTGGAAGTCATGACTTTCCTAAAAGTACTCTCTTTCCCTGCGGCGGCATTATCCGTGTACAGGTTCAATGGGTATAATCTCAGCCCGTTATATTAAGGCACCCCTTTTGAGATAAGTTCTGCAAAGTAAACGTTTTTTTTAGAAAACTTGTTTATATTAGTGTAGAAATTTATTACAAAAGAAAGTTTACTTTTGCACAAGTTTCTGATTATAAATACTTTACATTTCCATTAATTGTATTAAACAAAAAGCCCACTAAAAATATATGAGCCAATTTATGGTCGAGTTTGAATTGCCAAACCCATTTCCAGAAAAATTAATTATAAAAATTCCTGCCCAAAGAATGAAAGTAAATCAGCTTTTGGAAGATGGAAAGATACAATCTTACGCCCTCTCAATGGAGCGTGACCGCCTTTGGTGCGTAGTCAATGCCGATGATGAACTGGAAGTAATGAGAATCATCGGAGAGTTTCCACTCATCGAATACATGCACCCAACCATCACCGAACTCATGTTTAATAATGCAGTAGTGATGAAAGTACCCGCTTTTTCGTTGAATTAAAACCATAGAAGTTTCGTGAAAATAGTTCTTAAAAACATACTTTTTATACTTTTGTTGGTAAGCCAAACACTCTTGGGCTGCCGACAGGCTAATAAACAAGAATCATATAAAGCTGCCGAGCCATCAACGCAACAAGCTGAGCAAAAAGAGAGTAAAAAAGACAGAAAAACTGACGAAAAAACTCTTGAATATCAATCGAATAAACAGAGTAAAATTCCGCAGAAAGTCTATGAAGTGCTGAAATACATCAAAGAAAATGGTGTAGCCCCCGAAGGCTATGTTGGTGGACGTAAATTTGGCAATTACGAAAAATTACTTCCCCAAAAAGATGAAAATGGACGCCGAATCAATTACCAAGAATGGGATGTAAACCCCAAACAAAAAGGCCGAAATCGGGGTGCAGAAAGACTCGTAACTGGCTCAGACGGGAGAGCCTATTATACCAAAAATCATTACAAGACATTTATTGAAATTGAAACAAAATGATTGTAATTTTCTAATTTTCGGAAATTATTCACTCATTCGTTCATGCACTCATTCATTTATTTATTTTATGCCTAATTTCCTTATAACCAATAATTTAGAAACATTAAATGGCTATCATATCGCTCAGATAGATGGCCAAAAAGCACATACGCTCAGAGGTTTTTACGAAGAAGTTGCCAAAGTACTTGGTTTTCCCGAATACTTCGGGTTTAACCTCGACTCGTTCGATGAAATGCTCAATGATTTATCGTGGTTGGAGCAAAGTAAAATTGCTATTTACATCACAAATTCAGATTCATTCGTAGAAAAAGAACGCAACCCCGATAAACTACCAACATTGCTCGATTTGCTCGACGCCACTTGTGAAGATTGGAAATGGATTGACGAAGACGATGAAATCAGCAAAAAGGAATTAATCGTAGCTTTTTCGCCAAGCGAACGCATCACCAAGCTACTTGATAGCCAAGAGATTAGTTATGAGGTAAAATAAAATATCTGCCTATGCTCCAACCATACACATTACGCCAATGGCAGTCGGGCGATGAAGAATCGCTCACGAAAAATGCTAATAATTATAATATTTGGCGAAACCTGAAAGATATTTTTCCGCATCCTTACACCATCGAAGAAGCACACGGTTGGGTGAAAATTGCACAAAATTCGCCCGAAACATTTGCTATTGTGGTTGAGAATGAAGCAGTTGGCGGCATTGGCATTTTGCTTAAAGATGATATTTACCGCAAAAATGCCGAAATAGGCTATTGGCTGGGTGAAGCACATTGGGGCAAAGGCATCATCTCATCAGCCATCACCGAAATTATTGAGTATGCCTTCAAAAACTACGATATTCACCGAATATACGCTGGCGTTTTTGAATATAATCTCGCCTCTATGCGAGTGCTGGAAAAAGCAGGTTTTCATAAAGAAGCCATTTTGAAACAATCGCTATTTAAAGAAGGGAAACTTTATGATGAGCATATTTTTGTAAGATTTAGAGAATAAAAAAGCTCAAAATCTTACAAAAAGATAGTATTCATTGCCGTCTGCTTTAGCTGACGGTACTTAAATGATTAAACAAATATGACTTTAGTCTAAAGAATATGATTAGACTAAAGTCATATTTGTTCTTTTTTTAGCAATCCGTCAGCTAAAGCAAACGGCAATGAAAGTTTCTTTGTTCATCCAATATTATTATCTTGATTTACAAACGAATCGGAACCTTAACCTCGGTATTATCCCAGCGTAAAACCATATCTGCACCGCCTTCGGCTGCTGCAAAATCTATCTTAAATTGTTC
>NZ_JBMLRC010000051.1:39304-43171 GCF_049241225.1 Emticicia sp. | reverse complement strand
GCAGTTTCGGCCGGACTTTTACTTTTTGTGAAAGTTTTCAAACCAAAGAATGCAACTACCAAAACGGCTGCTACAATCAAAATAATTTTTACAATTTTGTTCATTTTTTAGAGGAGTTTAATTTCTATATCGAAACAACGTATAGTATTGGAATAGTTCAAAAAAAACATGACATAATACTTTGATGTTTGATTACAACATCCTCGATTTTTGGTTTTAAACCACAAACAAAGCAGTGTTTCCGACTTTTATCAAAAAAAAATCAGAATATCCAATGATTTCCCCTCGAAAAGCGACAAATTTGCATTAAACGAACAGTTTTCAATTTTCAAGTGTTTATATGATTGTGTTGACAGAGCCTTGTCAACCTTGAATTTGTTATAAGGATTTTACAGATGCTCGATATTATTCATTTACTACCAGACTCGATAGCCAATCAGATTGCGGCAGGGGAAGTTGTGCAGCGACCAGCGTCGGTGGTGAAAGAACTTTTGGAAAATTCGATTGATGCCCGTGCCAATAATATACAATTAATTGTGAAAGATGCGGGGCGAACCCTCATACAGGTGATTGACGACGGCATGGGGATGTCGGCCACTGACGCTCGCATGAGCTTCGAGCGACACGCCACCTCAAAAATCCGTACGGCTGATGACCTTTTTTCGATTCTAACGATGGGCTTTCGTGGCGAAGCGTTGGCTTCGATTGCAGCCATTGCTCAGGTAGAACTTCGTAGCCGACGAATGGTTGATGAAGTTGGCACAATGATTCGCATCGAAGGCTCTGAGCTGAAAAGCCAAGAATCGGTTTCTTGCCCAAAAGGAACGAATTTTCAAGTAAAAAATTTATTTTTCAATGTTCCCGCTCGACGAAATTTCTTGAAATCGAATCCAGTCGAGATGAAACATATTCTTGACGAGTTCCAACGAGTTTCGTTGGCTCATCCTGAGGTAGCCTTCACACTTTACCATAACGACGTTGAAGTTTATAACCTTCCTGCAGGAAAACTCAGCCGAAGAATTATTGATATTTTCGGAAAAGCCTACCGTGAACAACTGGCAAGCTGCGAAGAAGAAACGCCATTTGTAAATATTTCGGGCTACGTTGGCAAGCCAGAATCGGCAAAAAAAGGCCGTGGCGAACAGTTTTTCTTTGTCAATAAGCGTTTTATCAAACACAATTATCTGCACCACGCCGTGTTGAGTGCCTTTGATGCAACGATTCCCGAAGGCAGTAGTCCGTTTTATGTTTTGTTTATAGAAATCGACCCATCGCACGTTGATATAAACATTCATCCAACCAAAACCGAGATAAAGTTCGACGACGAAAGAGCCGTCTATGCCATTATTCGCTCGGCCGTCAGAAGAGCCATTGGAGTTTATAACCTCACACCTACGATAGATTTTGAGTCGGATATAAATTTCGGAAATCTTACAAATACCAATCGTTTTACCGATTCGCCAAATCCTATTAGTCCGTCGTTTTCGGGTTTATCTGATTTTGAAAATGCTCGACCTTCGTCGCAACAAGGCACATACCAACCTCAACGTGACGATGCTTATCGAGATAGCCGAGATGCTGCCCAACGCAACTTCACGCAATCGAATACCGAAAATTGGCGAAAACTTTTTGATGGTTTGGAAGGTTTCAAACCTAACAACCAAGCCAATCTCGATTTTGAGCCTGAGCCAATGACAATGGGCAGCAAGGCCAATGATATATCGGACGAAAGTCGTAGAATTGCCGAAATCCAAGAAATTACGGCGATTCAGATACAAAATCGTTTCATTGTAGCCCAAGCCAAAAGCGGTATGATGCTCATTGACCAACGAGCGGCCTACGAGCGAATTTTATACGAGAAATATTACAACAATTTAAAGAACAAAAAATCGTTTACTCAACAACTCCTTTTTCCGAAAACCTTAGATTTACAGCCCGCCGATTATCAGTTGGTCATGGAAATCCAAGACGAAATAAAAGCTTTGGGCTTTTCATTTGAAGAATTTGGGCAACATACCATCAAAATCAATGGTGTTCCGCCCGAAGTACAAGAAGAAAACGAAAAAGAGATTTTTGAGGGTTTAGTACAACAATACAAAACCAATCAGACCGATTTACAATTAGATAGATTAGAAAATGTGGCTCGTTCGTTTTCGAAGCGTTCGTCATCAAAATACATGGGTGAACTCTCGAAGATTGAAATAAACTTGCTGATTCATCAGCTTTTCGAGACGGCCGTACCGAGCTACACACCTAATGGTGAACCAATTATGACTATTTTGTCGTTAGACCAATTAGCAGAGTTATTGAACCGCAAACAATAACACTGAGTTTGACGAAAAAGCTATTTTAACCGAAATTACTATATGTTTCAAGTTACACCCGTTGTTCGTAACTTATTGATAGCAAATATTGCTGTTTATTTAGTACAGAGTTTTTTAAGAATAGATTTAGCCACAATTTTTGGCTATCATAACTTTTCGCTACACGAAATGGGGCTTTTCAACCCTATTCAGATTTTTACTTATATGTTTCTGCACGGAGGTACAGGACACATATTCAGTAATATGTTCGGTTTATTTATGTTTGGGCCAATGCTCGAACATTTCTTGGGTAGTAAGCGTTTCTTAATATTATACGTTGTGTCTGGTGTGGGAGCGTGTTTGCTTCATGGAGCGATTAGTCTCTACGAGATATCTCAATTCCCTGTCGATTCGCCAGAGTACACAATGATGATGAGTATTCCGATGGTGGGGGCTTCGGGAGCAATTTTTGGTATGTTGGGGGCTTTTGCCAGATTATTCCCAAATACCGAAATGATAATTTTTCCGCTTCCAATACCCATAAAAGCAAAATATTTAGTATCTTTATATGCACTTTTCGAGATTTTCTCAGGAGTCTATAATGTTATGCCGGGAGTTGCACATTTTGCCCACATCGGTGGTTTAATTTTTGGTATATTATTGATTAATTACTGGAACAAAAAGAAAAATAGATTCTATTAATAGTGGCAAGTTTCATTGACGACATAAAGAGTCCATTTAAGAAAGGAAACACATTGGTGCAACTCATGCTCATCAATGCAGGAGTTTTTGTGGCTTTAATTTTGGTTGGCTTTATCTTTTCGTTCTCTCCAAATGGTGGGGCTATCAACAAAATCATCACTGATAATTTTGAATTAATTGCTCCAATCAAACAATTTATCCGCAAACCTTGGACACTCCTTACCTATTGCTTTACGCACTATGGTTTTTTCCATTTGCTCTTCAATATGCTTTCGTTATTTTGGTTCGGAAATTTAGTACAAGAATTTATCGGAAGCAGAAAACTATTAAATATTTATCTCATTGGTGGTATCATCAGCGGTCTGATTTACATTGCAGTATATAACTTATTGGCTTTATCTCCGCAACTCAACAATATTAGTCCAACTGTTTTAGGAGCTTCAGCAGCGGTTTATGCGGTGATGTTTGCAGCAGTTGCCTTACTTCCCGAGTATGAGTTTTATTTATTTGGTATCATACTTATCAAAATCAAATATCTTGCTTGGGCTTTCTTGCTAATATCTTTTATAGTTCCAAGTAGCGGAATCTCGCATTTAGGTGGAGCAATCGCTGGTTATTCCTACATTTATTTGTTGCGTCGAGGTACCGATTTAGGTAGCCCAATAGAAACTATAAGCGATTGGTGGAGTAATTTATGGAAGCCAAAACCCCAAGTACGAATCCCGCAAAGAAAATATAGCGAGTCAACGGTTGCCAATAAAAGTGGCAATAGTACCAAACTTGACCCCAATTACTTCCCTGACCAAGATGAGGTCGATGCTATTTTGGATAAAATAGGCAAATCGGGCTACGAAAGCCTCAC
>NZ_JBMLRC010000051.1:26391-39204 GCF_049241225.1 Emticicia sp. | reverse complement strand
GAAAGCCTCACCAAAGAAGAAAAACAAAAACTCTATCGAGCAAGCCAAAAGAAAGATTAAAATTTCTAAATTTTCCGTACATTTGTAATCTCATTTACACTTCAAAGTCTAAATAATTTAAAGATTAAAGAAGGATTTTTATTCTATACGTAAATTTTCCTTCCGAAATCGAACAATTTTAGCTGTACTAAGTTTTAGAAAGACAATCTACCCTTAATTGGTCAAAAGATATGCTCATAACGCCAGGTGAAATACTAAAAAACATCAACATTCCAGCAGATTTACGAAACGTTGACCGTACGAAACTTCCACAAGTAGCCGACGAACTCCGCCAATATATCATCGACATGGTTTCTGTCTATGGTGGACACTTCAGCTCAAGCTTAGGTGTAGTCGAACTTACTGTTGCTTTGCACTATGTTTTTAATACGCCCGACGACCAGCTCGTTTGGGATGTAGGCCACCAAGCTTATGGACACAAAATCTTAACAGGAAGACGTGAGAATTTCCACACTAACCGTGTTTATGGAGGTATCTCTGGTTTTCCGAAAAGAAAAGAAAGTGAATACGATGCTTTTGGCGTAGGTCACTCTTCTACTTCTATTTCGGCGGCAGTCGGAATGGCAGTTGGTTCTAACCATAATGGCGAAAAACAACGCCAGCACATTGCTATCATCGGCGATGGTTCGATGACGGCTGGTATGGCTTTTGAAGGAATGAACCACGCAGGTGCATTGAAAGATGCCAACGTGCTAATTATCTTGAACGATAACTGCATGGCCATCGACCCAAATGTGGGTGCATTGAAAGAGTATTTGACCGATATTACAACCTCAAAAACATACAATAACGTAAAAGATGATGTTTGGCAATTACTCGGCAAAATGAGTACTTTCGGCACGAGTGCCAGAAAGATTGTAGCCAAAATCGAAAATGCCATGAAAGGTGCTTTGCTAAGCCAAAGTAATTTCTTTGAGGCATTAAATCTACGTTATTTCGGCCCGATTGATGGCCACGACATTGACCATTTGGTAAGTGTTTTAGAAGATTTAAAGAATATTCCAGGCCCAAAAATTCTTCACTGCCTAACAGTGAAAGGAAAAGGCTACGCTCCTGCCGAAAAAGAACAAACCAAATGGCACGCTCCTGGGCTTTTTGATAAAGTAACGGGCGTAATTCAGAAGAAAGTTTACGATAAGCCAATGCCGCCAAAATACCAAGATGTATTTGGTAATACGATTGTAGAATTGGCCGAAAAGAATGATAAAATTGTGGGTGTAACACCTGCGATGCCGTCGGGTTCGTCGTTGAATATTATGATGAAAGCCATGCCCGACCGTGCGTTTGATGTGGGTATTGCCGAGCAACACGCCGTTACGTTTTCGGCTGGTATGGCTACTCGTGACTTGGTTGTTTATTGCAATATTTACTCAAGTTTCATGCAGCGTGCCTACGACCAAGTGATTCACGATGTGTGTTTGCAGCAACTTCCTGTCATTTTCTGCCTCGACCGTGCAGGTTTTGCGGGTGCCGATGGGCCTACCCACCACGGAGCGTACGACATTGCGTATATGCGTTGTATTCCGCACATGGTGGTGGCTTCGCCAATGAACGAAGAAGAATTGCGAAACTTGATGTACACTTTCCAATTGGAAGAAACTCAAAAACTGAAAACTGCCTTCACGATTCGTTATCCGAGAGGTGAAGGAGTGATGCCAGACTGGAAACGTCCATTCCAAAAACTTGAAATCGGAAAAGGACGCAAAATAAAAGATGGTGAAGAAGTAGCCATCTTAACAATCGGACATATCGGTAATTATGCAGTAAAAGCCTGCGAAATGCTCGAAAAAGAAGGCTTAAATCCTGCCCACTATGATTTAAGATTTGTAAAACCACTCGATGAGGCAATGCTTCACGAAGTTTTCCAAAAATTCGACCGAGTGATAACCGTAGAAGATGGCTGCCTACAAGGTGGTATGGGAAGTGCCGTATTAGAATTTATGATTGATAATGGCTACACTGCCAAGGTAAAACGTTTGGGTATTCCTGACCGCATTGTAGAACACGGCGAGCAAATCGAACTTCAACGTGAATGTGGTTTCGACCCTGCGGGCATTGCCAGTGCCGTTCGTGAAATGGTGGCAAGTACTGTTTTAATCTAAGATATTTAAAGTAAAAATTGACGAATAAGGAGTGATGATTGAAGATTAGAGAATAGTTGTAAAAAATCCTCAATCAACACTCCTTAATCGTTAATCTTCAATCATAACAAAAAGCCATTACCTACAACAATTAAGGTAATGGCTTTTTATTTTTCTGAACCACCACCGTTGTTTTTTCGTTATCTTTGTAAGAAAAAAACGAGCAAAAAAATAGTGAGCAATAAAAAACTGAATGATATTGACCTAACTGGCTACGAGCAAATCGAAGTCTTGGGTGCAAGAGAACACAACCTCAAAAACATTGATGTGAGTATTCCACGAAACAAGCTGGTAGTGATTACTGGTATTTCGGGCAGTGGAAAATCATCTTTGGCTTTTGATACAATTTATGCCGAAGGTCAACGCCGCTACATGGAGAGTTTTTCGGCGTATGCTCGTAGTTTTATTGGCAATATGGAGCGTCCTGACGTTGATAAAATCAATGGTCTTTCGCCCGTAATTTCTATCGAACAAAAAACTACTTCTAAAAACCCCCGCTCAACGGTCGGTACAACTACCGAAATCTACGATTTTCTTCGTTTGTTTTTTGCTCGTGCGGGCGAAGCTTTTAGCTATATAACTGGCAATCGGATGGTTAAGCAAACGCAAGACCAAATCATTGACCAGATTCTACAACAGTTTGAAAATCAAAAAGTTACATTACTTGCTCCTATCGTAAAAGGACGTAAAGGGCATTACCGTGAGCTTTTTGTACAAATTGCCAAATTGGGCTATAATAAAGTGCGTGTCGATGGTGAGGTGCTGGATATTAATCCAAAAATGCAACTCGACCGCTATAAGATACACGATATTGAGATTGTCGTTGATAGAGTTATTCCGAAAACAGAAGACCGTTATCGTTTAAGTCAATCAGTCGGTACGGCTTTGAAGCAAGGAAAAGGCTCGATGATGCTTTTGGATAGCAAAAACCAAACACAATATTTCTCACAAAACCTCACTGACCCCGAATCCGGCATTTCTTACGAAGACCCTTCACCAAATAGTTTTTCGTTCAACTCGCCTTACGGTGCTTGTCCAACTTGTAATGGTTTGGGCACAATCGAAGAAATTACCGAAGAATCTATCATTCCTGACCGCAGTTTAAGCATCACTCGTGGAGGAATTGCTCCGCTGGGTGAATACCGTGATTTATGGATTTTCAAGCAAATAGAGGTAATTCTGAAGGCATATAAATCAAATATTTCTACTCCTATCGAAAAGATTCCAGAAGATGCCTTAAAAACGATTCTTTATGGAAGTGAAACGCCGTTGCCAGTTCCATCAAAAAAATACCCTGGCACCGAATGGAACACAACTTTTGAGGGTGTAATTACTTTCTTGAAGCGTCAGCAAGATTCTGATAATGATAAGATTCAAGACTGGGTACGTGACTTTTTGGTCATCAAAACTTGTCCAGATTGTGAAGGACAACGACTGAAAAAAGAATCTTTAAATTTCAAGATCGCTCAGAAAAACATTGCCGATTTGGCCGAAATGGACATCAGAGAGTTGGAAGAGTGGTTTACTGATTTGGAAGCTCGTTTGTCGGACCGCCAAAATATAATTGCCAAAGAGATTTTGAAGGAAATCAGAAAAAGAATTGGATTTTTGATGGGTATTGGTTTAGATTATCTGACACTCAACCGTCCGCTTCGTACACTTTCGGGTGGAGAATCACAACGGATTCGTTTGGCTACTCAAATCGGTACGCAGTTGGTGGGTGTTTTGTATATCATGGACGAACCAAGCATTGGCTTGCACCAGCGAGACAACGTAAAACTAATTCAAGCACTAAAAGATTTACGAGATTTGGGAAATACGGTTTTGGTTGTTGAACACGACAAAGACATGATGCTCGAATCGGATTATATTTTGGATATTGGCCCGGGGGCTGGCCGACACGGTGGAAACATCGTTGGACGAGGGACTCCACAAGAATTTATCAAAAACCGTAGTACAACTT
Source organism: Emticicia sp. (assembly GCF_049241225.1). Classification (NCBI taxonomy): domain Bacteria; kingdom Pseudomonadati; phylum Bacteroidota; class Cytophagia; order Cytophagales; family Leadbetterellaceae; genus Emticicia; species Emticicia sp. Next base: position 35,040 of record NZ_JBMLRC010000051.1, on the reverse strand, counting down.
CTGATTATTTGAGTGGACGGATTAGTATTGAAGTACCACAAGAACGACGTAAAGGCAATGGCAAGTTTCTGACAATCAAAGGGGCAACTGGACATAATTTGAAAAATGTCACGCTGAAACTCCCATTGGGTAAAATGATTTGTATTACGGGTGTAAGTGGCAGCGGAAAATCTTCGTTGATTCACGAAACCCTTTTTCCTGTGCTGAACAAGCATTTTTATAACTCAAAAAGAGAGCCTTTAGCCCATAAATCAATCGAAGGTCTTGAGCATCTCGATAAAGTAATTGAGGTTGACCAAAGTCCAATCGGGCGTACACCACGAAGTAATCCTGCCACTTACACGGGAATGTTTTCGGAGATTCGTACGCTTTTTGCCGAACTTCCCGAAGCTAAAATAAGAGGTTATAAACCTGGACGTTTTTCGTTCAACGTAAAAGGTGGACGATGTGAAGACTGCGAAGGTGCTGGCATGAAGAAAATCGAAATGGAGTTTTTGCCCGATGTACACGTAGCGTGCGAAACTTGCAAAGGCAAACGCTTCAATCGTGAAACTTTAGAGGTGCGTTATAAAGGAAAATCCATCGCCGATGTGCTGGATATGACCGTTGAGCAAGCCGTTGAGTTTTTTGAGAATATTCCGAAAATCAATCGCAAAGTTCAGATTTTAAATGAAGTTGGTTTGGGGTATATCACACTCGGCCAACACGCTACCACACTTTCGGGAGGAGAAGCTCAGCGAGTAAAATTATCGGAAGAATTATCGAAGAAAGACACTGGTAAAACTATTTATATTTTGGATGAACCAACTACTGGACTTCACTTCAAAGACATTCAGAAACTACTTGAAGTGCTTCAAAAGTTGGCCGATAAAGGTAATACAGTATTGATTATTGAGCATAATTTGGATGTGATAAAAGTAGCCGACCACGTAATTGATATTGGTCCAGAAGGCGGTAGCAAAGGCGGAACAATCGTAGGCGAAGGTACACCTGAACAAGTAGCAAAAGTAAAAGGTAGTTATACTGGATTTTTCTTAAAGGATGAGTTAAAAACGATTGTGTAGTATATAGAAATGAGTTCCGGTAAATTAAAAAACAATTAAAGTTTACACCTAAATATCAATCAAATGCTCTTATAGTCAGGCATTTACCGCAACTACCTGTTTTTGGTTTCGAAAATAATCTGAACCATTCCAACTATTTTTTACTTTAAAACGTCAATAATAGTAGTAAGCTATAAAGTACTGAATAAAAGCAGTAGGATAATTTCTGCTTTTATTTCAAACAAAACCACTTAAATGACTATTGTTAAAGACTTTTTCAGTGAGCTACTTACTTTTTTTAGAATAAGTGGCTTGATTGATATTATCCATTCCAGTAATTACAGGATTTTATTAACTTTCGAAGGCTTTCTGGCTTTTATTTCTCCAATAACACCCTTTATCATTGTTTTTGAATTTGGTTGGTTATTAGTTCAATACAGATTCAGAATACCTACTTACCGAATAACTTTTCTTATCATTCTCACAAACCGCATTATGAGTCGGTTAATTGGAATTTCGGTACTTGTGCTTTCAATCGGAATATTCCATAAATATGCTGTAATTGAAACCTCAATAACTTGGTACTGGTTTATATATGGTTATTTAGTTTATGAACTTAATAATTTTATCCGCCATTATCTTACTCATAAAATTCGTTTTTTGTGGTGTTTTCACTCCGTTCACCACTCGCCCGAAGACCTTAATTCTTCAGTAACACTCACTACTTTTTTTGTAGAAAACCTTTATACAGAATTTTTTGCAGCTATGTTTTGCATGGTTATGGGCATACAACCGCTCATGCTTTTTGCAATCATGATTTTTGATAGTATCTGGGGAGCATTCGTGCATATAAGTGAAAGTACAATGAAAAATGCCAGACTGGGTTTCTTAGAAAAATTCATTCTGACTCCTTCACACCATCGAGTACACCACGGACGAAATCATCTGTATATGGATACTAATTTTTGTTCTATTATCAACGTTTGGGATATTGTTTTTGGAACTTATCAGAAAGAAGAATCAATAATTCCTGTTGACTATGGCATCACTCGCCCTATGGACTCAAATAATTTTATTGATGTTTATTTTGGGGAACTTATTAGTTTGTGGCACGATGTATTAGCTGCACCAGGATTAAAAAACAAAATTGCTTATATTTTTATGCCCCCAGGTTGGAGCCACACTGGTGAATATGAAACCGCTACAATGTTACGAAATCAAGCATTGAATGAATTGAAAAAATAAAGTAGTTAGATAGCTAAGTATCGGCCGATACTTAGCTATCCATGTTTTACTCTCTGTTCCTTACCTCCAGCAAAATCTTTTCTACTTCTTTCCTTACTTGGCTTGTTGGCTTCGTAAAGTTATTATTCATTAAGCTAAAAAGTATTGTTTTGCCTTTCTTTGTGACCAAATAACCACTTAGATTATAAACTCCACTCAACGAACCCGATTTTGCAAAAACAAATGGTTCTCCATCGGTTTTAAACATATTTCTTACAGTTCCACTTTTACCGCCATTTGCTAATATCGAGAACAACTTTTCTTGTGGAAGTTCGGCATGAATTTTCTCCAATAATTTGATAATCGAACGAGGTGTAAATAAATTATAACGTGAAAGTCCCGAGCCATCGACCCATTTTGGAGCATCGGGAAGGTCTTGCAAATGCTTTTCTTTGATTGATTTGATGGCAAAAGAAGAATTGATAGAGTCTTTCAAAGTAGTGCCACAAAGCAACAATAACTGCTCAGCCAACATATTATCGCTTTCTTGCATCATCAATCGATACACAGGCTCTGTGGGCATACTATAAAGCGTTTTTGCGGTCGCTGTAACTGGTATTTTCAATAAATTTACATTTCTACGAAGCGTATCAATGAGCAATTGCTGTGTTAAGCCAGTTGAGGTTTTATACGGAATATCTTGTTGATAGCCTGATTTTGCTAAAAGAGATTTTGGGAGAAGAAACTGATTATCGGCAGGTGTTCTCTCTATTTCAGTGCCTACATCTTTCTTATAAAAACTATTATCAAAAATACTCGGTTGAGGTTTCACTTCGCCGTTCTCGATTTTAGTTCTTACGATATTACCGTACATCGGCAACGCCGACATTTCTACGGTGTAGTAACTGCTGTAATCGTCCCAAGCCCAACCTGCTCCGAAATATGGGTTGGTAAAATTTCCATCCGAAAAATAGAACCTCTTACTACGCTTGTATGATTTCAGAAAATCAAAAGTTTTGGTACTTGTAAGGTCGGGGTGGAAGAAAGTCGGGTCGCCAGTTCCCCAAAAAATCAAAGAATCGCTTTTGATTTCATAGCGAAGTGCAGGAATCGAATCGCCGAGGGTCTTCAAGCAGGCGTAAAACGTAAATAATTTAGTATTTGATGCTGGTGTGAAATAACGATTAGCGTTTCGCTCAAAAATCATTTTTTGTTCGCTCAAATCATATAAAGCCATTCCTGTCATGCTCTGCGATAAGACACTTGAGGTGTCGAGCATCTTCGCATAAGGCGATTTACCCGATATATTTTGAGTTGTTTTACACGAAAGGCCCAAAATGGCAACTAATGAAATAAATAAGATTCTACGCATCATTTTCTTTGATTTCTATGCCACAATTTACAGAAACTTTATAAAACAAAAAACCGTAGGAGTTCTATTTTCGAACTTCTACGGTTTTAAGGCAATAAATTTTTCTTATTTACTCACCACAAAGCGTTTCACGATGATTCCGTTTTCGGTGTGTAATCTAACTAAATATGTACCCGCTGAGAGGTCTTGCAAGTCAATTTTTTGATTGAAAACGTTTACATCAGCAATATATTCTTTCTCGATTACTTTTACTCCTTTTGCACTGACAACTTCCATTTTCACTCGACCCGGTTTTGCCAAATTCGTTGAAATCAAGATTTCATCAGGGCTTGGGTTGGGCGAAAGTGTCAGCACTCTTTCGGCCGATGCTTCGGTAGCCAAAACAGGCGGTGGTGGAGGTACTTGTATCTTCAAATTATCAATTGCCCAACCCCAACCATAAGTCAGTTGGTCGGCAAAAAGTCTGAAACGAATCAAGACAACATCACCACCGATAAAATCTCCACTCGATAACATATTTATCGAACGAGGCTTATACAATGCCGAAGTAGCAGTTGCTCTTGAATCTTCTGAAGTAATTACTCTACCGTCCGAACCAACAACCGTTCCTCTCACCAAATTTGAACTATAAGCCCTTAGCCAGTCGGCATTGCTGGTAGCATCATAACCTGCTTCAAACGGCACCCAACTCAAGCCTCCATCGTAAGACCCTTCCACAACAACATAATCATAAAAATCAAGGTCACCGAACTCCGAACCTGTTTCGCCGGGTTCAACCAATACAACTTCATCAAACGAAATTGTAGCCGAATCTACATCTTCTTTTAATTCAATCGGATAGCGAAGCAATGCAATCGTATTTGATTCTAAATCTTCGTTACCTCCATTCTTGTATGGGTGAGCTGAATGTAACGCACCATTCGTAAAGCCTGTTGGTTGAGTAATGCCCCAACCTGCAATACCTACAAAATCATCGTTTGATGCAGTATTGAAATCATTTGAATAAACCTTGATTGGGTCTTGTGATTTCAAATCGCTCACTACAAATTCAAAATAATCGGCAGTAGGTACAACATTTGTGCCTGGCGTATTTAAATAAGACGGGAGAACGGTAATATTCTTATTCTTCGATTTATCAATAGCCACAATTCTGTACTGGATGCGGTCGTTTTGCTTCAAAGTACCGAAAGGCGATTTTGCTAAGTAAGCAAACACGTCGTTTCGGCCTTGTGAATACGCTTTATCATCAGTAGCAGGATTGTATTTTTTTACGCCAAATGGTTTCTGCGTAACGCCATTGAGTCTGTATTCTACGTAAACTGTATCAATTCCGTGTTCGAAAGAATCTTCGATATTAGCAAAAATATCAGGGCTACTTGTTGTTGGTACAACCGTGTAAGGGCTGGTCGTAACAAACGGTGGGAAAGCATCGGCTGTGCCAACACTAAATCCATAAAAACCTCTTGCCGGAGCTTCGGCTGGTGAGGTATTCTTTACTTTATAGTTGTCATCGACTGTAATATAATAACGAATAATAGCAGTTGGCTTAGTAACTGGAATATCAGCCGAATACTCATTTGTTGTACCAATTCTCACCATATTAATAGGCTTTGCATTGGTCATTAAAGTGTCATTTTCAGTGTAAAACACTTTTGCACTTCCTGCTACGATTGTTGTATCGCTGGTGATAGTTGCCTTAATTGTAACTTTACTAACTGAATTTTCGATATTTTTTTGTCGGGTATGCAACAACGATGTGCTTTTCCAGCCCATATCAGCAAAAATACCCTTAACGATTGGCCCTGGGTCTCTGATTACTTCTCTCAAGCTTGCCCCTGCTGTCATCAATGAATTGATATTACCTGATGGATAAGTAGCATCATTTACGTGCGAAATACTCGACCCTCCTTGGTAAGTAGTAGGTGCATACACTTTTGCTTTTACATCTTTATTAGAGGCGGTTGCGGTAGGGCTATTGAAAAACAGATTATCGCCAGTAAGTTGCTCTTTTAAAGGTGATGAAGGGTTCGCAAAATTAGTAGTGTTAATTAATTGTTGTGCACTTCCATTTTCGATGAAGTGGTCATACACAAACGGCGAACCAGTTCCAAATCCCCAAGAACCTGTCGTACCGATAGTTCCTGTCTGACTCACAGGAACTCTTAGAGAAGAAGTAAATCCTAAACCATGGCATAACTCATGTAAAACCACCGAAGTAAAATCAAACTGATTGGCACCTGGCGAAGCTACCCCCAAATACCATGGAGCCGAACTATTAAACTCAGCCGTAATATCTGGGTCATTAACAGAATTGAGTTCTTGACCAGCTATTTTTTCAGCCAACGCAATCGGATACCACGTTCCTGCTCTTTGTTGACCAGGAAAATTTCTTGTAAAATCACCCGGTGATGCTTGTCCTAAGATTGTTCCCCCACCACTTCCGCTATCAATAGCACGCCATACGGCTCTGATTCGGATTGGAACTGGTGATGTGATAAGATTTGCCCAAATATCAACAGCGGCCTGAAACGAACGTTGTGCAGCTGGCGAAAACCCAACGTAATCAATAATAAAAGTAGTTTTTGCAGTACCATTGCCTCCACGGCTTTTTTGCCCTTTCAATGCTTCCTCAACTTCTTTTGCCATCGGTACGTATGTGTTGGCATCTTCAAAAATCCCTGGACAAACAATCATTTTCCCTTTCATAAACTCAATTTTATCAGGGTTTGATTTTGTCAATTCACCGTACTGAGGTTTGGCTAATTTTTGGGCAAAAACTGACATTACCACCAGAAGTAATAAGCCAGAAAGGTAGATTTTTCTCATAATTCTTAAATTAATCGTCTGTTTGTCAGGATTTAAAAGATATACGTAATTTGTGGTAATTGGGTTGCTCGTTAATTATTTCACAAGTTATTAATTCTAACGAAAAATCTAATACTTTTGTTGAATGATTCTCTGGAAATAAAGATAAAACCAATGTTTTTGTCGGTCAACGAACGAAAGAAAATACTTACTCTATTTCTGTTTCACCAATTCACACTCCTATCTTTGTAGCTAAAGACGAAGTTTTTATTCTTTGCGATGCAGACCCCATTAGAAATATTAAAAGAATTTTGGCAATACGATGCTTTTCGACCATTACAAGAAGATATAATCAACTCGGTATTGGCACAAAAAGATACACTTGCCTTAATGCCTACTGGCGGTGGAAAATCTATTTGTTTTCAGGTGCCAGCCATGGCCATGGAGGGCGTTTGTATCGTTATTACGCCTCTGGTGGCTCTGATGAAAGACCAAGTTGAGCAACTCAAACGACGAGGAATAAAAGCCGCAGCCATTTATTCGGGCATGCACCGCAACGAAATTGATTATACCCTTGATAATTTTGTTTATGGTGATTTTAAGTTCCTCTACGTTTCGCCCGAACGCCTGCTGACCGAAATCATGCAAGTACGCACCAAAATGATGAAGGTTTGCTTGCTTGTCATTGACGAAGCACACTGTATTTCGCAGTGGGGTTATGATTTTCGTCCGCCCTACCTGAAAATACCCGAATTTAGAAAATTTACGGGAAATGCCCCTACGATTGCACTCACGGCCACTGCCACCAAAGAAGCCCAACAAGATATTATCGACAAACTCGAACTCAAAAACGTACAGGTTTTTCAGCAGAGTTTTGCTCGACCAAATATTTCGTATTCGGTATTTTGTGAAGATAGTAAGGAGAAAAAACTGTTTGATATTCTACAAAAAGTACAAGGAACTGCCATTGTGTATGTGCGTAGTCGCCGACGCACGAAAGAAATTTCGGATTGGTTGAATCGTAGCCGAATTAGTTCGGATTTTTATCATGCTGGTTTGTCAACTCCCGAAAGATTCAAGAAACAAGAAGCATGGATAAATAACCAAGTTCGGGTAATTGTGGCCACCAATGCTTTCGGAATGGGTATCGATAAGCCCGATGTGCGAGTGGTTGTGCATCTTGATTTACCAGAAACCCTCGAAGCCTACTATCAAGAAGCTGGCCGTGCGGGGCGAGATGGCAAGAAAGCATACGCCGTTTTACTTTACACGAAAGGTGATTTGGAAGATATTTTCCAACAAACCGAGAAAAAATATCCGCCCATCGAAAACCTCAAAAGGGTTTATCAAGCACTGGCCAATTATAAAAACTTGGCAGTTGGTGGAGAGAATTTTGAGAGTTATGACTTTGATTTTCAGGAGTTTATCAGCAATTTTGGTTTCTCGGCTCACGATACGCACAACGAACTAAAAGTGCTGGAAGACGAAGGCTTGATTCAGCTAAGTGATGCGTATTATAGTCCATCGAAGATTTCATTTAAAGTCGATAATCATGAATTGTACAAGTTTCAGATAAAAACACCGAGTTACGATAAGTTTATCAAAACGCTACTCCGAATTTACGGCGGTGATTTATTTACGAGCTACGTCAGTATTTCGGAAGCCACGATTGGGAAATATTTCTTTGGCAGTGCGGGCGAAATCGAGAAAATGCTTGATTACCTCCAACAAGTGGGAATCTTGACTTACCAAAAACAAAAAAGTATTCCACAACTGACATTTCTTACGGCTCGTCAAGACGTTAAATATCTGACAATCAACGTTGTAGAAATGCAACGACGCAAGAAAAAAGCATTAGAAAAAGTAGCAGCCGTTGTGCAATTTGCCGATGAAAGTCGCCGATGTCGTCAGCAGTTTTTGCAGGAATATTTCAATGAGTTTACGAACATCACCTGCGGAATTTGCGATAATTGCTTGAAACAAAAAAAGCGAGATGAGCCAATTCCGATAGAGATTTATACAAAGTATAGACAAAAAATCTTAGAGATAATTCCAGCACCTGCCAATCAAATAGTTGATTATCAGTTTTTTAATAATAAAGACTTTGTAAAGGAAGTGATTAGAAAGATGATAGAAAACGAAGAAATAAAATTTAGTGAATTGGGAATTGTGGAGCGAATCATGCGATGACCGCTTCAAGTTCGC
>NZ_JBMLRC010000051.1:7603-26291 GCF_049241225.1 Emticicia sp. | reverse complement strand
TTCGCACCACAGAAATGACAAATTTTACGCACATAGATGCCGCTGGCAACCCTTCGATGGTTGATGTAGGCGAAAAAGCCATTACTCGACGCACCGCAAAAGCTCGGAGCATCGTAATTTTAGATGATGCTATTTTGGAGAGACTAACTAACGAAGAAATCCATACTAAAAAAGGGCCTGTTTTTCAGACCGCTATCATTGCAGGTGTGATGGCCGCCAAAAAAACTGGAGATTTGATTCCGCTCTGCCACCCGCTCGGACTCGAAAATTGCCAAATCAACATTTTTTTGAATGATAAACGAGAAGTTATCGTCGAATGTACGGCTTCGCTCACTGGCAAAACGGGCATCGAAATGGAAGCCCTAACTGGTGCGAGTGTGGCAGCCTTGACAATTTATGATATGTGTAAGGCTTTTTCACACAACATCATCATCAAAGAAACCCGCTTGATTGAAAAAACTGGTGGTAAAAAAGATTTTAAATTAGAGGAAAATTGAATGCTCTTATCTTAATCGGCGGCAAAAGCTCTCGGATGGGAACTGATAAAGGTTTACTCAATTATCACGGTAAACCTCAACGAGAATATCTGTTCGATTTAGCTAAAAAATACTGTTCAGAAGTCTATTTTTCGTGCCGAGCCGAACAACAATTTTCCGAGCGAAGCATTATTGATACTTACACACTCGGACCGATGGGAGGAATCTTATCGGCCTTTGACTTCAATCCAAATAGTGCTTGGTTGGTAGCTGCCTGCGATATGCCTTTGATTGATGAAAACAGCTTTCAGACTTTAATAAATCACCGAATTAAAGAGAAAGTAGCAACGGCATTTCTGAATCCAGAAACCAATGCCCCCGACCCACTCTTTACGATTTACGAGCCAAAAGCCTTTCAACTACTGACTAAATATGTAGAAACGGGCAACAAAAGCCCTAAGGTTTTTCTGCAAAAAAATGATACCGAAATTATTAAGTTGAGTAATCTTGATTTCCTGAAAAATGTAAATACTAAGGAAGAATTTGAGCGAATAAAATCAAATGTATTTTCTATTTGACTTTTTATGAAAAAAATGTATTTTTGTATCACCTAAGCGTTTTGGACGTATTGAGTAGGATGGCTTCGTGCTTCATAACTCGTAGGTTTTAAAGCCGTTAATCAACTGCCTCAGCAGTCCGATTAGTGGCTTTAATTTTATACATGGTATGAAAAACCAAACGACTCAGTTTGTTTTTCTTTTTACTCGTAATTGTCCTTACTTCTTTCACAACATAAACTTTATCCTCAATCTGCCTAACAAATTGTAAAATAGGCTTTTGAGTGTGGCTTGTTTTTCCTACCAAAACTATTTCTTCTGGGTACAGAAAAACGTCAAGCATCTTAAAAAAATCCTCTTTTTCTATCGCAACTTGCCCTCTCTTAGCTTCTGAAATCGGGTTTCCGTGTTGTTCGAGTGTATGTAAAATACCATAATTGTCAATACACACCCAATGGTCTGACACATCTAAATCGGTTATTTCTTTTATTCTCTGGGCAAGTTCTACTGGAACAATAAACAAATCTAATTTTCGATGAAATTGGCCTAAGTTGTCCAAACATTCATCATACAAATCATATATTTTCTGTTTTATCTCTTCTATTTGCATAGTTAAAATTAATCAAGGCGTAGCCGAAACCCATACTTCTCCATCTTCAAAAATCTCTTTTTTCCAAATCGGCACGGTTTCTTTGAGCGTATCAATGGCATATTCGCAGGCATCAAAAGCCGCTCCACGGTGTGCCGCCGAAGCCGCAATGACGACAGGAACTTCGCCAATTTCGAGGCTTCCAACTCGGTGATAAATGGCTATTTTTTTCAGCGAAAACTTCTCTACTGCTTGCTCGGCAATTTTTTTCATCTCCGAAACTGCCATTGGCTCGTAAGCTTCAAAATCAAGTCTTAGTACTCGCTTTCCTTTGGTTTGATTTCTGACCGTTCCGACGAATGTTACGATTCCACCAGAGTCATCGGTTTTTACAAAATCCAAACAGGCTTGTTCGTTGAGGGTTTTATCAGATAATATGATTTCGATTGACTGATTCATCAAAATAGAAGTAATTTTTAGTTTTTAATTTTCCTCATCAACTGACAAGTTAGAAACTTGTCCAACTATTACAGGCTGGCGGCTAACTCTTCTCGGCGATTTTTGTATAGTTCGGTAGCTTTATCAAGCAAAACATTCATGGCCAATGGCATTTGAGTTGACAAAATTCCACCATAAATGGCACTATCGACTTCTTTAAGAGCCTCCTCTAAACTTTCGCTAGGTAATCTCGAAATAATTTCTTTTGTGGTATATGAACTATACGGGCGTTTTTCAAGCCATTCAAGGTGCTTTTTCCACAAAACTAATGCTTTACCAATGGTCACATCATCTAAGGTAGAACGGGTAAATTTCTTATAATTTGTCTGAAAATCCTTATGCCGACGACCAAACAAAAACAAAGTATATTGCTTGCGAATGAAACGACCAAAGAACGCATAAATGATAAGTACAATGCCCAAAAGTCCCAAAATGTATGTTAGAATCTTCGGGTAATTTACTTGCTGAGATAACGGTAAAAGTTTAGTATCGGTCTTTAATTGCAGAGAATCGACACTGGTTTTTATCATTTCTTTCAAAAAAACCGAATCGGCCAACGAGTAAACCGCCGTACAGTCACGTTTTGAGAGTAGATAAATCGGAAGCTCCAGTTTTTGGGTTTTCCTTATATCGAAAGTCACGAGCGTATAAACCACGCTATCGGTACTGACCCCATTGGTGGTTGATGTCGGAAAAATATTTCGGCGGATTATCTCAAACGGATAAAAATTATAAGTTGTGTCAGGAAAAAAAACTTCAGCCGACGGGCTATGATGGTAGCTGAGCGTATAGTCAATCGGGCGGCCGAGTTCGATGCTATCGGTTTGAAACCTACCGATAGGCTTTTGAGCATAGCTGTTTTCTATAACCAACAAACAACTGATTATCAATAAGATACTATTTGCAGACTTCAGTATTTGTATAATTCTGATTGGCATTTTTATCTTTTTAAACCTTTTTCTTCTTCTCTATTGCTTACTTTCTTACTCTGAATAACTGAATTAGTTTCGGCACATAGTCTTCTCTCGAATCAATGGCCACATAATTGGCATTGTGCTGCTTACACAGAGTTTCTAAACGTTTCTGATTATCTTCAAAAACCTCTCTCATTTCACGCTTAAACGATGGCGAAGAAGTATTTAACCAAACTGTTTTTTTGCTTTCTTTGTCCAAAACTGGAATAATTCCGAGGCTTGGCAACTTTATCTCTCGCTGGTCATATACATGCACCACCACCAAATCATGCTTACGTGCCAAAGCCTTGAGGTTATGTTCGTAATCTTTATCCAGAAAGTCAGAAATCAAAATCACAACGCTCTTTCGGCGAAGCATATTCAAAGCAAAACCAATGGCCGATGGAATATCGGTTTTCTGCGAAACTGGCTTCATCTTAAAGAGCGTTAGGATAAGTTCGTAGCCGTGTTTCATGCCATTTGTGGGTTTGAAATACAGCTCTTTTTGGTCAGAAAAACAATAAAGCCCTACATGACCAGCCTCTTTTATGGCCGAAAGTGCCAAAACTCCACAGATTTCTTTGGCGGTATCTATTTTTAAGCGTCCGCTGTTTCCTACTTCCTGCGAGCTACTCACATCGAGCATAAAAAACACGGTTTGCTCTTTTTCTTCTTTAAAAATCTTTACGTAAGCCCCGTCGCCTTTGGCGGTCGTGATCCAATCTATCGTCCGAACGTCATCGCCGTATTGGTAGGTACGCAAATCGCTAAACTCCAAGCCAGAGCCCTTAAAAACCGAACGGAAGTTTCCGTGCATGTGACCATTCACGGCTTTTCGGATTTTAATCTCGTACTTATTAAGTTTTGAAATAATACTTTCTACCACTTGATTAATGAATAATTGATAATGTAAAATTGAAAATTTTTAAAGAACAATCGCTTCGGCGACCCGATTTTCAAATTGTTCACCATATTCTAAACAACTTTAAAATCAGAATCTCATTGTTGTTTCTCAAAATAACAAATCAATTAAGAAAATTTAACGCATGGATTTTGTTAGATTTTTCCGTAATTTGTTGTTTAAAGTCAATAAACAGTTCTTTAAGATATTTTTAGAAACGAAGATAAAGTGAAAATGCTGACAAAAAAAATATTCTTGGTTTTAGGTATAATTTTGGCATTATTGGCTTGTGATAATACCCCCAGCCGACCAAAAGATGCGATTGACGAGGCTACGATGGCAAAAATTTTGGCCGAAATACATCTGACCGAAGCACAAGTAAGCCGATTGTCATTCAAAGATTATGACTCTACGAAAATCGCTTATAAGTACCTTGAGCAGCAAATAATGACAAAATATAAAACCGATACGGCACGTTATAGAGCAAGTTACAACTATTATGTAACAAATCCCGAACAAATGACCAAGCTCTACGATAATGTGCTAAAAAATTTGGAGGAATTGAAGAAAAAGAAAAAAATGGCATATTGATTGTATTAAACAGTCCACGGTCAATAGTCGACAGTCCATAGTGGCATAAAATACTGATTATCAAACAAACACTTACAACCATTTATAAGTCAACGTAGATAGATAATTGAGACAACTCACAGTGGAACGAACGGAACGCCGCCATCTGCCGACTGTTGACCTTGGACTATGGACTATTTAAGTGCAATCCTAAACCTGACTATATACTTTGAAAGAAAATCTTGTAATTATACCGACTTATAATGAAATCGAAAACGTAGAAGCGATTATCAGGAAAGTCATGAGTTTGAGCGAAGCCTTCGATGTTTTGATTTTGGATGATGGCTCGCCCGATGGTACTGGGAAGAAAGTAAAAGAACTACAAAACGAGTTTACCGAAAATCTGCACCTCATCGAAAGAAGTGGAAAATTGGGTTTAGGCACAGCATATATTCACGGTTTTAAGTGGGCTTTAGAAAAAGGTTATCAGTTTATTTATGAAATGGATGCCGATTTCTCGCATAATCCCGAAGATTTGGTGCGTTTGTATAAAGCCGCCAAAATAGATGGCTATGATGTGGCTATTGGTTCTCGGTATATTAAAGGCGTAAACGTTGTCAACTGGCCGATGGGCCGAGTGTTGATGTCATACTTTGCGGGCGTATATGTACGGATGATTACGGGCATGAAAATCATGGACCCAACGGGTGGTTTTATTTGCTATCGTCGAGAAGTTTTGAAGACAATTCCGCTCGATAAAATTACATTTATTGGCTACGCTTTTCAGATTGAAATGAAATTCAACGCCTTTTTGTATAAATTCAATATTACAGAAGTGCCAATCATTTTCACCGACCGCACAAAAGGCGTCTCGAAGATGTCAACCAAGATTTTTCAAGAAGCTATTTTTGGGGTAATTATGATGAAAGTTTGGAGCTGGTTTAAGAGTTTTAAACGATAGTTTTTTAAGTGCACAGTTTTCGGTAGGTAGAACCATAATTATTTTGAAAAGAAATAAATTGCCGTTGGCTTTAGCCAACGGACTAAAGACAAGTAACATTATTCGGCTTTAGCCAAAATTACTGGTAGTTTTGGCTAAAGCCGAATTGATTTTGTGCTTTTAACCCCCAGCTAAAGCTGAGGGCAATTGAAAAAATGTCATAGCTATATAAATTACTACAAAACAAAGCCCTCGCAAAATGTAATCTTGCGAGGGCTTTCTATTAACTACATTTTATACTAAAACTGTTGACTCGTGGACTTTCGACCGTGGTCTAATCTTAATTCTTCAAGGCCATTCCCTTCTGTTGAATCACATCGCTCATAATGTTAAGCGTTTCGCCGAGATAAACGTCTTTTTTCAAGTATTTTACCCAAAAGTCGTTTCTATCTTTCTTCAACGAATCAGAATTGATAGCTTCTAAATCGCTTGATAAATTGGCTACTGATAAATCCTCTTTGAGTTGAGTTAAATTTCTAACTTTCGTTGAAATCTCTCTTACTTCTTTTTGTTGAGCCTTGTATTTTTGGATTTCCAACGAACGAGCCGTTTTACGGTTATCAGCCAAGATATTTGTATTATCTTTTATTTGCTTAAATACATCATTAGTAGATAAACGCTCTTGGTTTTTTTGTTGTAAAGCCACCAAATCAGGTGCGTAAGTCCAAGTTTGGTAAGATGCTTTCGGCATTTCGTCCCACACAAGTGCATTTGGACTATCTTTTTCACGCACCTTGTAGGCTTCGTATAAACCTGGCAAAACAATATCAGACTCTACGCCTTTTAGCTGCGTTGCACCACCATCTACTCTATAATATTTTTGTAGTGTAAGATGCACCGCACCTAAATCGCCAGCACCGCTTCCAGTTCCATTTCCACCAACTGGGAATGCACGTTGTACTGTTCCTTTACCAAAAGTAGAACTCGAACCAACCACAACGCCACGCTTGTAATCTTGAATAGCTGAGGCGAAAATCTCAGAAGCCGAAGCACTGCGTTCGTTGACCATCACCACCAACGGGCCATCGTAAAGCACCGAAGGGTCATTATCGCCCATCTGCGAAGGACGACCAGCACGGTCACGGATTTGCACAACTGGGCCAGTTTTGATGAATAAACCTACCATATTTACCACTTCTTGCAAGCTACCACCACCATTATCTCTTATATCCAAAATAATTCCTTCTACGCCTTCGGCTTTTAGTCGAGCTACTTCTTTGGCTACATCTTGTGAGCAACGAGCCGCTTGGGGGCGTTGAAAATCAGCGTAAAATGCAGGTAAATCAATCAAACCGATTTTGTGTTTACCGCTGTTGATAATTACACTACGAGCAAAGGTTTCATCGAGTTTCAATTCTGCACGAATCATCGAAACAGTTTTTAGCGTTCCGTCAGGTTTTTGAACCGTAATTTTCACCTCTGAGCCTTCTGCTCCTCTGATTAGTTTCACGGCATCATCAGTTGTATAACCCGTAATATCTTCGGCTTCGCCAGTTGCTTGGGCTACTTTTACAATAAAATCATTGGCTTGAATCTCGCCCGACTTCCACGCTGGACCACCAGTTGTTACGCTTTTGATTTTAATTTTATCATCTTCTTGCTGTAATAAAGCTCCGATTCCGAAGAAACGACCACTCAAACGCTCATCAAACGAGCGTTTTTCTACTGGTGGAAAGAAATCAGTGTGCGGGTCCATCTCGTTAGTGATAGTATTGACCAACATCGCAAAGCGTTGATTTTCGTCAAATTTATTACGCAAACGGTCAAAATACTTGTCCATTGCTTTTTTTACTTTCGCACGTGCTTCTTTCTCCAATTCTTGGTCAGATTTTACCACAAAATCTTTCTTGTCTTTGTTTTTTTCTTGCGTTTCTTGGGCATCAATGTAGCGGTCGAGTGTTTGCCATTTCAGATATTTTCTCCAACGCTCCTTTCTTTCTGAGTCATTCGAGGCAAAATCTACTTTATCGGCATCTAACTCAAGCACATCATCTTTCGTAAACTCAAATGGTTTTTCGATGTATTGCTTATACATTTCTTCAGCCTCAACGATTCTGTTTTTATAGATTTCGTCAGCAGCCGCAAAAAATGCCAGTGGCGAACCATGAATTTCATCATCAATCGTAGTTTCAAACTTGCGAAGTTTGGCTATGTCTTTTTCGAGCAAAATACGTTTGCTTGGGTCGAGGCGTTTCAAAAACTCGCTAAAGATTTCTTTCGAGAAATTATCATCAATTTTTTTCGGACTATAATGTCCTTGTTCGAGCATTGCTCCAACGTATCGCAGAATCGTTTCGTTTTTACTTGGTGGGTCGTCATTGAGGGGAGTTGCCGATATAAAAATCGTCAACAAACTTATGCTCAAAAATGCCTTAGCAAACAAACTTGGCTTTTTCATATTACAGACAGGTGTTTTTAAAATGGATAATCGGCAATGATAATGCTCAAAATGGCATTGAATTGCTGCTACTAAATTAGCAAAAATCAATCCAGTCTATAACGATTATAGGCTAAATAAATTTGCTGAAAATATAAAAAATATGATAAACGGAGAATTTTAGTGTTTAGACGAGGATAAGTGAAACTGTTGTATGGTGCGTAGCACCAAAATAGTTGTAGAAAATATGTGTCAATAAATCAAGTTTTAAGGTTCATTGCACAGCCATCAATATTAAAAAAAATAGAACGCAGATGACACTGATACTATTGTAACCGCAACGGCGGACTGTGCTGATTTCAACGGATTTTCGAGAAATTAGCGAAAATCAGCGTTGCTTGCATCAGTTTTATCAGCGTTCAAAAAATAAAAGCTATGGTATTGAGCCATCAGAGAGAATTGAAAGAACATTTTAAGTAGATGATTAAAAATAAACGACACTCATGTTTTGTGTAAAACATTCATTATTAATATTTTATACTACGGTAGACTGTCGACCATAGACCGTGGACTACTTAAATTAATTCACCCGTTTCTTTCAAGAAATCAAAGATGAGTTTATCTACTTCTGAAACTTCGTCTCGGTCAGCAAACGAAAGCCATTTTATTTCTTCAATCTCATTACAGGGTTCTAAATTTCCTTCATATTCGGCCGAATAGCAAGTCATTTTTACGATTACGCCAACTTCATGGCTATCAGCTTGGGCTTTGAAAGTGCCGAAATAATTGATTGTTGCCGAAATTATAGAAACATTCAACTCTTCTCGAATCTCTCTAATGAGCGTTTCTTCGTCAGTCTCGTTGTTTTCTCTTTTTCCACCAGGAATATAAAACTTCGTTTTTCCTCTCGATTTTGTGCTTAGGATTTTCCCTTTTTCTACTCGAATATAGGCAATTTTATCTATTTCAGGCAGATTTATCATTTCATACTTCGTTTGAAAAACTCCCAAGCTTCCAAATGCACGTCAATATCATTAGGGTAATCGTGCTTGCCGTTGATAACTTTCAGTAGTGTTACTTCTGGTTTTCTTTTCTTTTTGAAAGTATATTTTTCTATTGTTTTGCCATCTTTTGGGTCGGTATCGGGTAAATTTTGCATTTGAGGTTTACCTCTATAACCCGCCAACGACGACCAGTAGGCAAACGTTCGATCGGTTGAGCGAACTAACCCTAAGCTAATGTTATTTGTAATTACCTCGCCGCCTTCGTACGGATTTACTTTATCGGCCGTTCCGTTGACAATCATCACGGGCATGGCTCTGCGTTTTTCTTCACAATCAATGTTATTGGTGTCGGGCAAATTGGCAATCAAGGCCGTGATGGCTCTAAATCTCTCGGGCATTGTCAAAGCCAATTTATAAGCCATGTGTCCCCCACCCGAAGTGCCGACTGCAAAAACTTGTTTTTCGTTGATTTGGTAACGCTCTTTGAAGTAATCAATCATCGACCCAAAGAAAGCATTTTCGTTGATATTCTCTAAGTTAGCAGCCGAATTGGCTGTTTTTCGGCATTCGTTCCAATACTTCTTATAACCATCAGGATAAACCAATAAAATATTTTCGGTTGGAGCAATTCCCTCCAGCGATTTGGCTCTTGCTCGCATTTGCGTACCATTTCCGCCCGAACCATGCAACACAAACACCAACGAAGCATTAGGTTTGGCTGATTTTAAGAAATGAAAACTTCTATGATTGCCCTCGATTAAAAGAGAATCATCTACAATTTGAGCTTTTATGCTAAATGACCCTATAATTAAAAGTAAGGCAAAAAGGTATTTCTGTTGCATTTTGATTGCGATTTAGCTTATTAATATTTTTATTTTTCTCCCGCAGATTTCGCAGAAAACCGCTGAAGTTATGCGTCCTATTCTGCAAATATCTGCGATTTCAGCGGGTAATTAAGTAAATAGCTGAAAACAAACGACACATATATTTTGTGTAAACCATTTCTAATAAATACTTTACACCACTGTGGACTGTCGACCATTGACTGTGGACTACTTAAATAATCTCCACTCCTTGCTTCTGAAAATCTTTTAGTGCTGGGTCGGTTGGCTTTAGATTTGTAATCATCAAATCTAATTGCTGAAAATTGCAAACTCTGTGTGCTTCTTGCACATTTATTTTCTCTTCGATGATACAACAAACCGTTTTTTTGGCGGCTTGCATCATTTTTTGCTTGATTAATGACTCCTCATAATGACGAATACTTAATCCTTTTACAGGATGCACCCCATTAACACCCATAAAATAATAATCAGCATTGATATGTTCGAGTTGGCGAGCAACTTCACTTCCGAGTGTAATCTGATAGCGTTTAAAGTAAGTTCCGCCCAACAAAATTACGTCAATTCGCGGGTGTTCGTTGAGTGCCATTGCCAAAGGGGCACTGTTGGTCACGATGGTTAGCTCGAGCGTTTTTGCCAACTGTTCGGCCATAAAAAAGTTAGTAGTTCCGCCATCCATGATGATAGTTTGACGATTTTCGATAAACTTCTGGGCTTTTCTTGATAAAATCCCCAATTCTTCGCTACTCGCTCCGTTCTTTTTTGTACCCAACACCGACAGGTAAGAGTTAGCTACTGCCCCTCCGTGTACTTTCTTCAAAAAACCTTTATCTTCCAGTTCGATGATATCCCGGCGGATGCTATCATACGAAACATCTAAGAATTTTCCCAGTTCTACGAAGTTAATTTTCTTATCAGTATTGAGTTTTTCGAGTATTAAACGTTGTCTTTCTTCTTTTAACATGATTTCATTGCAAATATTTGTACAAATATTGCAAAAAAATGCAAATATCTCTTGGCAATATCAAAAAACTTTGCATATATTTGCATTGTTCTTTTAGAATTAGTAACCTATGATGAAATATATATACCTCTGAGAGGGTTGTTGGCTAACGGCCGACAACCTGCAAAGAGTCAAATGAATTGAATTAGTCTAAGTACTTACCTATTTTATATCACTTACCTAAAATAATATATTGTCGTAGTTTTGTTTCATAATTTAAGTCAGAACAATTGTTTGAAGCTTAATTGAGTTTAAAATGGATAGGGTGGTCGGTTGAAAAACTGACCATTTTTTTTTGCCCACCTCACAAACCTTCTTACCTAAATACACTAGTGATCAATTAGTTATCGAAACAACAATACTCTTACAATAATAATCAAGGTTTTGACTTTTAGTATAAATTCTTATCTTCGTTTCAAAACTAACGAAAAAATTTCATCTAAATGAATCAAGATATACAAAAGGAAGAATCAAACAAGCTTCTTAGATTACTCGGTGTGGGTTTTGGAATCGCCGTAACCGTCGGAGGAACAATCGGAACGGGTATACTACGCAAACCGGGCCCAATTGCAGCCAATCTCGGCGACCCATCGCTCATTATGTTGGTTTGGATTTTGGTGAGTGTGTATGCTTTCTTAGGCGTACTTTGCACAATCGAGTTGGGCGTTTCGGTTCCTCGTGCGGGTGCGTGGTATGTCTACGCTCGTCGAGCCTTTGGCGATTACGTAGGGTTCGTAACTGGCATTACGAGTTGGCTCGGCACGGTGGCGGCATTAGGTTTTGGAGCCTACACCATGAGTGAATACATCGCTCTTATTTGGCCCGATACCGAACCAATCATTCGTTGGATGGCCATTGGTATCTTAATAGTCTTGATGGGTTTTCACTGGCTTGGCACAAAATCGGCGGGAAAATCGCAAGAAATTATGTCTTTCTTGAAAGCTATCGGGCTATTTGCTTTTGTTTTTATGTGTTTTATTTACGGTGGCGATGTAAAAACACAAGATTTGGTAGCCACCACCCAACGTGTAGCACAGCCAGCTTTACTTACTGGTTTAATCATAGCATTACAACAAGTTTTTTACACATTCGATGGCTGGCACACGGCCGCCTACTT
The DNA here is from genome assembly GCF_049241225.1 of Emticicia sp. Taxonomy (NCBI): domain Bacteria; kingdom Pseudomonadati; phylum Bacteroidota; class Cytophagia; order Cytophagales; family Leadbetterellaceae; genus Emticicia; species Emticicia sp. Next base: position 14,404 of record NZ_JBMLRC010000051.1, on the reverse strand, counting down.
TACCGAAGAAAACACCGATCCTGCCAAAAACCTACCAAAATCAATGATTAGTGGCGTTTTGGTCGTAATTTCTATCTATTTATTGGTCAATTTGGCTATTCTCTACATCATGCCGATTGAGGTTCTAGCCACCTCAAAACTGGCCGCTGCCGATGCAATCAGATTGATTTTTGGCGAAAAATCGGGAAAAATCGTTACGTTTTTCTTGATGGTTTCGATTCTCGGAATGCTCAACGCCCAAATCATGTTTGCTCCGAGAGTTATCTATTCGATGAGCAAAGATGGACTTTTCTTTAAGTTGGCTCAAAAAGTAAACAGTGGCGGAACGCCAGCCGTAGCAATGCCGCTAACAGGCATTTGCTCTATATTGTTGATAATCAGTGGAAAAGATACTTGCGAACGCCTTTCTGACATTGCGGTTTTCTTTTTCGTGATGACTTATGCTGCGGGTTTTGCATCTGTAATTATGCTTCGTAGAAAAGAGCCAAATCTACCTCGACCATATAAAGTCATTGGCTACCCTTACATTCCTTTTGTATTGATTATTATCTCAATTATGTTTCTTGTGGGTGCTGTCTATCAAGATATTAACAGCAGCATGTATGCCCTTATTTTCTTGGTTTTGAGTTATCCGCTATTTTTGATGACAAAAAAAATTAAACTCTAAAATATAACTTTTAAAGTCAAATTGACTGTTTTTTTATCTAATTTAGAAAATTACTATCGCATTTTTTTAATTCTTTAGTAAATACTACAATCTTTGCAAAAACTTTAACCTATGACACGAAAATATGCACTTTTAGCAGTTGGCGAGTTGCTGGCTGACTTTATTGGAATGGAAATTACGGAGGATATTTCTACAGCTGAAAGATTCCAACGCTTTCAGGGCGGAAGTCCTTCAAATTTAGCCGCAAACATGGCTCGTTTGGGTAATCATACTGCCATTGTTTCGTGCGTAGGTGATGATAATTTAGGAAAATATTTAGTAGAAAAAGTCCGTGAAACTGGCGTTGATGTAAGTCACGTTGGTGTAGATAAACAAGAGCCATCAAGTATTGTGGTTGTGGCTCGCTCGAAAAGTACACCCGATTTTATTGCTTATCGAACCGCCGACCGCATGATTCGACCAAAGCATATTTCGGATGAATTACTTAGCCAAAGTGCTATTTTTCATACAACTTGCTTTGCTTTGAGCCAAAATCCAGCTCAAAAAACCATTGTTGAAGCTGCTGAACGTGCAGCACAACTGGGTTGCCAGTTGAGTATTGATTTAAATTATGCCCCAACAATTTGGCCTGACCGAGAAGAAGCCATGCAGATAATTGAGGCATACATCAAGCACGGAGCTTTGACAAAAATGAGCGAAGATGATGCCGAACGTTTGTACGGAAGAGTTATCGAACCCGAAGAAGCTATTGCCGACCTTCACCGCATGGGAGCGTCGGTAGTTTGTTTTACGATGGGCGGACGAGGAAGCATTATTTCTTACGAAAATGGCAACAAAAAGTTTGAAATGGCAGCTCGAAAAATCGAAGTTGTAGATGCCACAGGTGCGGGAGATTCCTACTGGTCAGGCTTCTTGACAGCATTCTTGGAAGGAAAAGACATTGAAACTTGTGCTAAAGCGGGTGTAAACATTGCGGTTTTGAAACTAACAACAATGGGACCACTGCCAGCGAAGGTAAGCAGAGCGATTTTGTACGACACACCAAACACCCCTAACCCCTAAAGGGGAATTATGGTTTTGACTCCCCTTTAGGGGCGGGGGGGGGTAAACAATATCCATCCCTAAAGGAGATTGTAATACTATTTGAAACTTATTTTTAGCTCCCCTTTAGGGGCGGGGGGGTAACGACAGAATGAAACATTTTATCTCTTTGCACGATGTTGATAACGTGCAAGAATTAGTACAAGAAGGTATCAGACAAAAAGCAAATCGTTTCGCTGACCAAGCACTCGGAAAAAACAAAACCATTGGTTTACTTTTTTTCAATCAAAGTCTTCGTACACGTCTAAGCACACAAAAAGCTGCCGAAAATCTGGGAATGAATGTCTTGATGATGAATGTTGGGCAAGATAGCTGGCAGCTCGAAATGGAAGATGGCGTAATTATGGACGGCGATAAAGCCGAACACGTAAAAGAAGCCGCTGCCGTGATTGGAAGTTACTGCGATATTATTGCAGTACGTGCATTTGCAGGTTTGAAAGACCGTGACGCTGATTATAAAGAGATAGTAATGGAAAAGTTTCGTCAGTATGCAGGCGTGCCAATCGTTAATCTAGAGTCGGCTACTCGCCACCCTTGCCAATCTTTGGCCGATTTGATAACTATCGAAGAAACTAAGAAAACCGCTCGTCCGAAAGTGGTGCTAACTTGGCTGCCTCATTTCAAGCCTCTACCACAGGCCGTTGCCAATTCGTTTGCTGAATGGGTCAATAAAACCGATTACGAATTTGTAATCACCCACCCCGAAGGCTACGATTTAGCTCCCGAAATGGTAGGAAATGCCAAAGTAATTTACGACCAAAACGAAGCCCTCAAAGGTGCCGATTTTGTGTATGGTAAAAACTGGTCATCGTATACACACTACGGCCAAGTGCTTTCGCAAGACCCTTCTTGGATGATAACGAAAGAAAAAATGGATTTGACCAACAATGGCCTTTTCATGCACTGTTTACCAGTTCGTAGAAACCTCAAAGTAACCGACTATGTACTTGATAATCAATCAGTTGTAGTTCAGCAAGCCGCCAACCGTGAATGGTCAGCACAAGCTGTTTTGAAGACGATTTTGGCGGGAATGTAAAGGTTACGAAAGTAGATAAATGTAAGAAATACAAGAAAACTTCGTACCTTTGGGTTTTTACTAAGAAAAATAAAATTATGATTATAGAACCAAGAATGCGAGGGTTTATATGTTTGACTGCACACCCAACAGGCTGCGAAAAGAACATCTTAAATCAAATTGAGTTTACAAAATCACAGGGTCCAATTGATGGAGCAAAGAAAGTCTTAGTTATCGGTGCTTCAACAGGTTTTGGTCTTGCCTCAAGAATTACAAGTGCATTCGGCTCAAATGCCGCTACGATAGGTGTCTTTTTTGAAAAAGCTCCTGCCCCAGGCAAAACTGCCTCACCAGGTTGGTATAATAGTGCTGCTTTTCAACAAGAAGCCGAAAAAGCAGGTCTTTATGCCAAAAGTATCAATGGTGATGCTTTTTCTACGGAAGTAAAAAATAAAACAATCGAATTAATCAAAGCCGATTTGGGCAAAGTTGATTTGGTCATATATAGTTTAGCTTCGCCAGTACGCACAAACCCAGTTACGGGCGTATTGCACCGTTCGGTTCTGAAGCCAATCGGCAATGCATTTACAAACAAAACAGTCGATTTCCACACAGGAAATGTTACCGATATTACGATTGCTCCTTGCACTGAGGAAGACATTGAAAACACAGTAGCCGTAATGGGTGGCGAAGACTGGGAAATGTGGATTGATGCCCTTACCGAAGCTGACGCATTAGCTGATAATGCTCTTACGATTGCTTATTCATACATTGGGCCGTCATTAACCGAAGCTGTTTACCGTAAAGGAACAATCGGTCGTGCTAAAGACCATTTGGAAGCAACCGCTTTCAAGATTTCTGATAAATTAGATAGCATCGGCGGAAAAGCTTATGTATCAGTAAACAAAGCCTTGGTAACACAAGCGAGTTCGGCCATTCCTGTAATTCCTTTATATATTTCATTATTGTACAAAAAAATGAAAGAAAAAGGCGTTCATGAAGGTTGTATCGAGCAGATAGTTCGCTTGTTTAAGGAGCGTCTTTATACTGGTGAAGCAGTTCCAACTGACGAAAAAGGCAGAATCAGAATTGATGATTTAGAAATGGCTGAAGATATTCAGGCAAAAGTTTCTGAATTGTGGGAACAAGCAACCACCGAAACCCTTCCAGCAATTGGTGATTTGAACGGTTATAAGTCAGATTTCTTAAATCTATTTGGTTTTGGCTTCGATGGTGTTGATTATCAAGCAGATGTAAACGAAGTTGTTGAAATTAAAGGATTAGTTTGAGAAATCAACAGTCGATAATCTTTTAAGATACATTAAAATAACAAAAAAGGCGAAGAGAATTCTTCGCCTTTTTTGTTATGAAGTCCTACAACCAAATAATTATTGTCCAACGATGTCGGCTCTCATAGTACCCAACGCTCCTAATAAATCACGTCTTGGCTTCGATATCACATTGAATTTCATCAATGCCTTATCTAAATCTTCTACCAAGGCATTGAAATGTGCATCCGTAATTTTCATGCCTTTGTGAGCAGTTTTCATGTCAAGACCTGTGTATTTTTCAGGACCGCCAGTTGCTTGTCCTACTTGATTTATCAAGTTCATTTTCAATTTATTCAAACGAGCTGGGTCAGCCGCGGCAGCCGCGAAAAACGCATTGATACGTGCATCGCCCGCTACATTCGTAATAAATTGGTCGATAACTGCCGTAATTGCGGCATTTCCACCTAACTGAGCATATAATGAAGCATTAGGCTCAACGATGTCTGCTTTCATTGTTGCCAATGCACCCAACAATTCGTTTTTCTCAGTCATTGGAACGTTAAATTTATCAAGAGCTTTCGATAAATCTTCTACTAAAGCATTAAAATCTGCTTCTTGCACATTCATACCTTTGTGAGCAGCTTTCATGCTTAGACCCGTATATTTTTCCGGGCCACCAGTTGCTTCTCCAACTTGATTAATAAGGTTGTTGCGTAACTTAGTCAAACGAGCTGGGTCAGAAGCCGCATCAGCAAAAAACGCATTAATACGAGTATCGGCCGCAACATTAGCAATAAATTGGTCAATTACTGCCGAAATTGCAGCATTTCCACCCAAACGCACATACAACGACTTTGGCATTTCTTCCATGGTCGTTTCTTTGCAAGCAGTGAAAAACATTGCCCCTGCAAGCAGTAAATAAATACTTTTTTTCATAATTGAAAAATTGGTTATAGTTTAAAATTTAAAAATGTACTCACAGCTTTACTTAATATCACAGATGTATTCTTTGAAAAATAAAGGCAATAAAAAGCTATCAACGCAAAAAACGTATTTGCGATAACAATTGAAAAAAGAAGTCTTGGGAAAGAAACCGAATTGATTGAAAGGAATTATTTCGGTTTATGATATTGCTTTTCTTTGAAAAACCTTTTGCTTATCTCAAACAAAGAGTTTTTTTCATATTCGTAAAGAAATCAATATACTCCATCGGGACTGGGCATTTGGGGCCTTCCATTGTAGCAAAATTCACTTTTGAGGCCACGAGTTCTTTTTGTTGAACAATCGATTTTACGGTTTCTTCTGAAACCTCATCGTCATAGAAAGTCACGCTTACAGTTTTGAATTGTGGATTTACCGTACAGGCTGTTACGCCTTTGGTGGAAGTAAGTTTTTGCGAAATGAGAGAGCTATCGGCTGCATCTACTTGCTTGTCTAAATCAAATACAGCTAAGTGTATAGGTTTTAAATCAAGTCTATCTGAAAGCGGTGGCTCCTCCCAATTTGCCCAAACCAACATCGAGACGAAAAATGTGAGTGTGATCACCCCCGTCACTTTGGCGAATTTGAGAAAGAATTTTTTCATTGTCGTAAAAGATTATTTTGTTACCTGACACCATTTACGAACAATCTATGACTTTGGATTTATTTATTAAAAAAATTAAAAAAATTTGGCTTGGGTGTAGGCACAAAAAAAGGTAGCAAATTTTAGTTTGCTACCTTCTTTATCGGGTTTGAACGATAAACTTATTTCAAAATCTTACAAATCAGTTGAAATAGGTTGGGTTGAACAATCGCCGAAGCGAAAAAAGAGTTAGGTTGAATAGGGTGATGCAAATATAGCACATTTTCGAGAAAAAATATAAGATGGCAAAGTAATTTTAAAAAAAATTAATAATTTTTAATTTCAAGTATCGGCGATTCACAAGTTGTAGGGGGTTGTGATTCAATTTGAGAAGTAATCTTATAAAAATAGCTCGTTTTGGGCTTCAATTCGGTCTTATCTTCAAAGACCGTTGTTCGGATTCCCGCAGGAGTTAAATTCTCAAAAACTCCCGACTCAGATGTTTTTCTGAAAACATTAAACTTTGCAAAATCTGCCAACTGAGCGTCCCAGTTCAATAACACTGATTTTTTATCTTTTCCAGTAAGAAAATTAAGTTTAAAACGTTGCGGACAAAGCCCCACCGATTGCGTAGTTACTGTAATTGGTACTTCGTTAGATGCACAATTATTAGTAGCCAACCGCACGAGGTAACTGTAACTGACGCCAACTTCAGTATTTGTATCTAAGAAAAATGGATTTAGAGTTGTTCCAATCGTCTGAAAAGCGGCTTTACCCACCGAACGTTGAACGATGTAATTTCCTGCATAATTGGCCGAATTGGCCTCTAACTGCCAAAATAAATAGACATTTGGTTTATCGACACCTTGCAGCAGAGTTGCCGAAACTGCCGAACAAAAAGCGTTAGTAGCCACAGCAGGAGCAAAATAACTCACAACCGTTGAAGCGACCGTATCTTTGGTGGTTTTGCTCAATAAACGAAACGATACTTTTCCACCACGAAAAGGCTCAGCCAATTCAATCGAACGCTGATTTGGCGTAATATCATCAGAAAGCACTTGAAAGCTCCCGTTATTTTCGGAGCGTTCGATACGAAAACCCTTTACGAGTGGCTCTTGATAAGCATCAAAATACCAATTTATTTTTACTCGATTATTGGGCAAAATATCTATTGAGGTAAGAG
>NZ_JBMLRC010000051.1:2753-7503 GCF_049241225.1 Emticicia sp. | reverse complement strand
AAATACCAATTTATTTTTACTCGATTATTGGGCAAAATATCTATTGAGGTAAGAGAAGGTGGCGTAAAAGATGGAACAGTATCTTCAATAATCGTTCGTCCGCACGCCAGCATTAGGCAAATGCTTAAAAACAGGAATATCTTTATAAAGTTATGTTTCACAGTCGGTATTGATTTTGTTGTTTTGCATTTTGGTACTAATACTCAATTATTTGCCAAATTACGACTCCGTAATTGACTGATAATCAGCATTCCTAATTCTTAATTCTTAATTCTTAATGGTACATTGGTACTTATCTCGTCAAGATTTTACAAAAATCGCTAACTTTGACGAGTTTTTCTAACAAACCTCTTTCTTTCTTATTGCCTAATGATAGTTCAAAAAGACGTACAACTCAAGCCATTCAATACTTTCGGAATCGAAGCAACAGCTAAATATTTTGTTGAAGTGTCGAGTATTGAGCAACTAAAAGAAATCCTACAAAGTCCTGATTATCAATCAACTGAACGTTTGATTTTGGGCGGAGGAAGCAATATGTTGCTTACGAAAGATTTTGATGGTTTGGTGATAAAAATAGCCATCAAAGGCTTTGAAGTTGTAGAAGAAAACGAAGATAATATCTGGATAAAAGCAGGAGCGGGCGTTGTTTGGCACGATTTGGTGATGCACTGCGTCAACCAAAACTATGCAGGAATGGAAAACTTATCGCTGATTCCAGGAACGGTCGGTGCTGCTCCTATGCAAAATATCGGTGCATATGGAATAGAAATAAAAGAAGTTTTTGAGGAATTAGAAGCTTTAGAAATCGCAACTGGCGAAATCAGAACTTTCGATAAAGCCACCTGTAATTTCGGCTACCGTGAAAGTATCTTCAAGCACGAAGCCAAAGGCAAATATATTATTCTGAATGTCACTTTCAAACTCAGCAAAAAACCAACTTTCCATGTAGAATACGGAGCCATAAAAGATACTTTGGCCGAAATGGGAGTAACCGAAATGAGTATCAAAGCCATAAGCGATGCCGTGATTCATATTCGCCAAAGCAAACTACCAAACCCAGCCGAAATTGGCAATGCGGGAAGTTTTTTCAAAAACCCTGAGATTCCGAATACGCAATTTGAGGCCTTGAAAGCACAATTTCCAACGATTCCATCTTACCCCGTCAACGAAACTACCACGAAAGTTCCTGCGGGTTGGCTAATTGAGCAAGCAGGTTGGAAAGGTCAGCGTTTTGGCAATGTGGGCGTACACGCCAAACAGGCTTTGGTGTTGGTCAATTACGGTGGCGGCAAAGGCGAAGAAATCAAAGATTTATCACAAAAAATACAGGCATCAGTCAAAGAAAAATTTGGGATTCAGCTTTCGGCTGAAGTTAATTTTATCTGAAAATAAAAATATTTTTTGTTCATAAAAATCTGATAATCAAGTACTTGAAATTTACTTTCAGCTTAATTATCAGATTTTTTATTTTCCTCTGCAACCCTCTCTCCTATTTTTTGCATCTTCATTACGAAAAGCAAATTTTCAAAAACTACTGCAGCAGTTTTTCTAAAAATAATTTTTTAATTACTTTTTTAAAACACAAAATTATGAAAACCAATATAAATTCCCCTTTAGGGGTTAGGGGTATAATCGCTGCTTTAGCCATAGCTATCACTGTAAATTCGGGTGCATTTGCCCAAGACGATGAAGACGATTCGAGAGAATACAAACAATCATCGCATTATTCACCAAAGAAACACAATATGTTTTCTCGTAAAGACTTTGGCTTGTATGTTGGCCTAAATACTTACGAAACAAAAAACTTGCCCGAGCTTGATAATGTGCGTTCGAGATACGTAGCTTTAAACTGGAAGAAAAACCATCGCCTCATTACGGGCAATCACGTAGATGTGGCTCTCGGAACAGGCTTCGAGTTTGCTTGGAACAATTACATGATGAAAGAGAACATCCGCTTGGTAAATACCGCCAACGGTGCTGGTTTTGTAGATGTAAAAGAAAACCTTGATAAATCGAAATTTGTGGTGTCGAGTTTCAATATCCCGATGATGTTGCAATTTGGTTTTAAAGAAAGCAAATGGAGTTTGGGAGTTGGTGCTTACGGTGGTGCGAGAATCGGAAGCTACGTAAAAACCAAAGAAGAAACTGGAGCAAAAGAACACTTCAAAAGTGCATATAACCTCAATAAATTCCACTACGGATTTGCCGCCGAATTAGGCCGTGAAGGTTTTGCCATCTTTGCTCGCTACGAAGCCACCCCACTTTTCAAAGACAATAACCCTATCAATGGCAATGCCATTTCATTCGGGATTCGTTTGTAAGATTACCAGCGTCAAATATAATCGCTTAGTTTAACGCTGGCAGGGTTTTGAACCCTGCCAGCGTTTTTTTATGCAGATGGAGCTATTTTTTCTATCTTTGTCCAAAACTAAACCATTAAAATGATGCACATTTTCGACCATACCTTATTAAAAGTTATTCAGGTGCTTATCTCGCTTTTTGCGGGCGTACTTTTCCTACAATCTGGCTTCGATAAAGTTTTTGATTTTAAAGGAAATAAAGGATACATTCAGAGTGTTTTTGCCAAAACGTTTTTCAATTCTTTTTCGGGAATTTTATTCGTAATCATTACAATATTGGAAGTTTTGGCAGGATTGGCGTCTTTTTTTGGAGCAATTTTCTATTTCATCGAAGGACAAAAAGACTTTGCGATTCTCGGCTTAGAACTATCGCTTCTCTCGATTCTGTGCTTATTTACAGGTCAACGCATCGCTAAAGATTACGCTGGAGCGGCTTCATTAGTAGGTTATTTTTTATTGATGGCTTTTGGCTTGTTTACATTTGCTTTAGTGGGATAAAAAACGTTTTTTCGGTGGCTGAGCGGAGTCGAAGCCACCGAAAACTACACGGCAACTGAGCGAATCGGACTGCCGAAGCAGCCGAAGCCCCGTTAATTTCAAAACCAATCACTTTGCATGTCAATCGTCACGCTATCAGTGCTTTGTAGGCGTTTGACGAGCGAATCCACTTTTACTAATTCATATTCATAAAAATACCTCATCGTGGCCAATTTTCCTTGATAAAAATTTTGGTCGGCTTCGTGGGCATCATTTAGTTTTTCGTTCGCTACAATTCCTTGATTGAGCCATTGCCAAGCAATCGTGATGATACCAAACATTTCGAGATAAAGCGTGGCATCGGCCAAAAACTTCTCAGTTTCGCCCTTTCCTGCCAAACCAAGCAAATAGCCTGTGGCTTGCTGGGCTTTGCCTAATGACTTCTGCAATTTTTCTACAAAAGGCTGCAAATGTTCATCTTTAGAAGCTTTTACCATCGTTTTGCTTACTTCTTCAAAGAAAATCTGAGCGGCTTTTCCATTATGAATCGTAATTTTTCGACCCAATAAATCAAGCCCATGAATGCCCGTTGTGCCTTCATGAATTGGGTGAATACGAGCCTCACGATAATATTGCTCGACCGTAAAATCAGTCGTGTAACCAGCACCACCCAAAACCTGCACGGCTGCACTCGTAGAAAGGCAACACATTTCGGAAGGATACGTTTTGGCAATTGGCGTAAGCAAATCGAGCAATAAACTCGCTCTTTCTTTTGTTTCGCCTTCTTCTACATGAATCAAATCTGATAATTTGCTGCAATATAGAAGTAAAGCCAACGAACCCTCAACTACTGATTTCTGAAACAATAACATTCGTTTTACATCAGCGTGATTGATAATGGTTGTCTGTGGCTTTGTAGGGTCTTTCTCCGAAATCTTTCTGCCTTGCGGACGCTCTTTTGCATAAGCCAACGAAGTATGATAGGCTGCCGTACCGATAGCAGTAGCATTTAATCCCACACTGATACGTGCCTCGTTCATTAATTGAAACATATAACTCAAACCTTTGTGCGGTTCGCCCACCAAGTAGCCCAAAGCACCATCATTCGAACCGATACTCAAATGAGCAATCGGAGCTCCTTTGTAGCCCATTTTATGAAAAATCCCAGCGGTAATTACATCATTATCAATTAATTCGCCATTTTCTGGACGTTTTTGTGGTACTACGAAAAGTGAAATCCCTTTTGCTCCAATCGGCCCACCTTTTATTTTGGCAAGCATCAAGTGAATAATGTTTTCACAAGCATCGTGGTCGCCCGCCGAAATATAAATTTTCTGTCCTTTTATCTTATATACTCCCTCCGTTTCGGTTGGTTCGGCACTCGTTGAAATATCAGAAAGCGAACTTCCAGCATCGGGTTCGGTCAAAGCCATTGTTCCTTGCCATTTCCCTGAGTACATATCGGGCGTGAATCTATCAATCAATTCTTGAGAACCAAATGTGCGAATCAGATTAGCCGAACCGCCACTCATGAACGAGAAAATACTCGAAGAATAATTGGCTGCTTGAAAGATAAATCCAGCGGCATTCAAGATTGTGGTTGGCAGTTGCTGCCCACCTTCATCGTAGCGAAAAGCAGCATTTACCCAGCCATCTTCCCCCATTTTTTTGATGATGGGTTTCATGCCTTCGTGGATTCTGATTTTTCCATCGACCAACTGCGGCTCTTTTCTGTCCATTTCGGTCAATAACGGAAACAGCATTTTGGTAGCTATGCCATCGGCTGCTTCAAGTACCATATCAAACGACTCTCGATTATGGTCTTGAAAATATTCGTACTTGGTAAGTAATTCACTATCAAGCACTTCAAATAATTGAAATTGTAAATCTCGTTTTGAGTAAAACATGACCCC
>NZ_JBMLRC010000051.1:0-2653 GCF_049241225.1 Emticicia sp. | reverse complement strand
TTAGCTCCCTTTAGGGCGGGGGGTATCCCCACTCCCAAGACACTTCCAGCAAAGACATCTCTCGGAAAATGCTGAAAAAGATACATTCGAGAATAGCCCACGAGCATGGCAAGCAACAAGGCAATGATTGCTGGGGAAGTTTTTTTCTGCACAAATAGACACACACACGCGAAAGCAAAGGCCGTCATGGTATGCCCCGACGGAAAACTCTGCCAATGGTGCATCGTTACGCCATCAACCAAGTGAATGGCTTGGCCCGAATGTTGATAAACTTCAATTGGTCGTGGATAATTAAAGATGTTTTTCAACGATACCGACACCAAAACTTTTGATAGCCAACTAATTAGAAGTACTTTTATCACTTGGTTATTCTCAATTCCTTTTACGTACTTTTCAAAAGCGAAATAAAAGAATACACCAAGCCAAACAGTATCCTCACCAAGTAGTGTAATGTACCGAAAAAAGCTATCTGACAGTGAGTTATGATGTTGGTTTATCCAAAACATTATCTCGGTTGGCGAAAAAAGTAGCTGCAAAACAGCCCCCAAAATCACCCAAATGAAGAAAATAATGAAAAATAAACGATTATTAGTAAGTATTTTAAGCATTTTCTCTAAGAAACTTTCTTAATTCCAAAATTAGCCGTAAATTTGCAACCTTTCTGTGAAAACGTGAGCAAGATACTATCAAAATACGACATTAACATTCAAGGACTCGAAGAAAAGGTTCATACGTTTGAATTCGAGGGCGATGATAAGTTTTTTGGGGCTTTCGAGCAGAGCTTTATTACGAAGGGGAATTTTAAAGCCATCGTAAGACTCAACAAGAATTCCGCATTGATTCAGCTGGACTTCGATATTACGGCAACCGTCGAATTGACATGCGACCGTAGTCTTGAGCTTTTCGATGAAGAATTAGAGGTTGAAGAAAGATACATTTATAAATTTGGCGACCGTCACGAAGAAATTACCGACGAAATCGAAATGATTCCTCACGGAACCGCCACCATCAATATCGCACAGCACATTTATGACTTTATTGGCATTTCGCTTCCGATGAAGAAGCTACATCCAAGATTCAGAGATGAAGATATTGAAGAAGAAGGCTTACTGGTTTATACTTCCGAAAAAGAAGAAGAGCCAACCGACGAGCCAAAAGAGCAAGAAATCGATCCAAGATGGGCAGCTCTCAGTAAATTAAGAATGAATAATTAAGAAATAAGAATGAGCTTTTAAGCTATATATTCTTTTTCGCTAATTAATTTAGGTATATAAATTTTGTAAATAGTTAATTGTTAATAGTAAAATGGCACATCCTAAGAGAAGACATTCGACAACAAGAAGAGATAAGCGTAGAACGCACGATTCTTTATCAACTAAAGCCTTATCGGTAGATGCTACTACTGGCGAAATTCACGTTCGTCATCGTGCACACGTATTTGAAGGCAACTTATTCTACAAAGGCAAATTAGTTGCTGAAGGCTACCAAAAAGCTTAATAATACTTGTGGCTGGATACTGGTTACTTATCCAATGTTACTTAATTAAAAAAATTAGCGATTAATAATTAACGATTGTTGATTATTGATAAAGTCAAATTAGATAAATAATATATTTTCGTAATAGAAAATGTTATTTTACATCAAAAATCTCCAATTTGCAATCGTTAATCATCAATAAGATAATATTGGTTACTTATTCAATTATGTATAAAATATACAACGAATGCCAGTAGCCGTTACCCAAAAACAAATATTTACTCAACCAAGAGATTGCTTTTATGAAAATTGCCGTAGATGTTATGGGGGGTGATTTTGCTCCCAAAGCTATCGTCGAAGGTGCTGTCATTGCCGCCAACCAATTACCCGAAGGCGTAAAGCTGGTGTTGATTGGCAAACAAAGTATAATGCTTGATATTTTACGAACGATGAAATATCCTGCTCATGCTATTGAAATGGTTAATGCTGACGATGTTATCGAGATGGGTGAACATCCTACAAGGGCTTTTTCTCAGAAACCCAATTCCAGCATTGGAGTTGGGTTTAAACTTTTAAAGGAGAAACAAGTCGATGCTTTTTGTAGTGCCGGAAATACGGGTGCTATGATGGTAGGTTCACTCTTTACAGTTAAAACCGTTGGAAATATCCAACGCCCACCCATTGCGGGTTTTCTTCCCCTAAAAAATGGCGGATATAGTCTAATGCTTGATATTGGTGCTAACGCCGACTGCAAACCCGAAGTTTTGGCCGAATTTGCCGAACTTGGCTCGCTTTATACAAAATTCTCATTCGGAATCGAAAATCCTAAAGTTGCTCTTCTCAATATTGGCGAAGAAGAACAAAAAGGCTCAACCGTCGTACAAGCTGCCCATCAGTTATTGAAAATCAACAAAAAAATCAATTTTATTGGTAATGTTGAGGGAAGAGACTTGTTTGATGGCAAAGCCGACGTAATCGTAACCGAAGGTTTTACTGGAAATGTTATCTTCAAAATGGGCGAATCGTTCTACGATTATGCCGCCGAAAAAGGTATCAAAGACCCCCTCATCGACCGTATGAACTACGAAGTAAGTGGCGGAAGTCCGATTATTGGTATCAAAGGCAACGTAATTGTGGCACACGGCATTTCGTCGCCCGAAGCTATCAAAAACATGAT